>NZ_JBHWKQ010000003.1:0-133420 GCF_042730865.1 Streptomyces sp. NPDC059897
CAGCTTCTGTTGTTTATAATCGCCTGGGGGGTGTTTTGTTTGTGGGGCCCCGGTGGGTTAATGGCGCGATCGCGGGCGGGGGTTTTTATTACACCCCCCGCCGGCGATTGAGGCGCGGGGTCCGGGGCGGAGCCCCGAGACGTTGACGCCGGTTCGGCAATGACAACCCCGCCGGCGATTGAGGCGCGGGGTCCGGGGCGGAGCCCCGAGGCCGTGACGCCGGTACAGCAGACGGTCAGAGCTGGCCGATGACGTAGTCGATGCAGGCCGTCAGGGCCTGGACGTCCGCCGGGTCGATCGCCGGGAACATCGCGACGCGCAACTGGTTGCGGCCGAGCTTCCGGTACGGCTCCGTGTCGACGATCCCGTTCGCGCGCAGCGCCTTGGCGACGGCGGCGGCGTCCACACTGTCGTCGAAGTCGATCGTGCCGATGACCTGCGACCGCTTCGCCGCGTCCGTGACGAACGGCGTCGCGTGCTTCGACTCCTCGGCCCACGAGTACAGCCGCGAGGACGAGTCCTTCGTGCGGGCCGTGGACCAGGCGAGACCGCCCTGGCCGTTGATCCAGTCCAGCTGCTCGGCGAGCAGGAAGAGCGTGGAGAGGGCCGGGGTGTTGTACGTCTGGTTCTTGCGGGAGTTGTCGATCGCCGTCGGCAGGGAGAAGAACTCCGGGACGTGACGGCCGGACGCGTGGATCCGCTCGGCGCGCTCGATCGCGGCCGGGGAGAAGACGCCGATCCACAGGCCGCCGTCGGACGCGAAGGACTTCTGCGGGGCGAAGTAGTAGACGTCCGTCTCGGCGATGTCGACGGGAAGGCCGCCGGCGCCGGAGGTGGCGTCCACGAGGACGAGAGCGCCCTCGTCCGCACCGGCCACGCGCTTGATCGGCGCGGCGACACCGGTGGAGGTCTCGTTGTGGGTCAGGCCGTAGACGTCGACACCGGCCTCGGCGACCGGCTCCGGGTGCGTACCCGGGTCGGAGGAGATGACGGTCGGCTCGGCGAGCCAGGGGGCGAGCTTGGAGGCCTTGGCGAACTTGGAGGAGAACTCGCCGAAGTTCAGGTGCTGCGACTTGTTCTCGATCAGGCCGTGCGTCGCCACGTCCCAGAACGCGGTGGAGCCGCCGTTGCCCAGGACGACCTCGTAGCCCTCGGGGAGGGAGAAGAGGTCCTTGACGCCGTCGCGTACGCGACCGACGAGGTTCTTCACGGGCGCCTGGCGGTGCGAGGTGCCCATGAGGGAGGTACCGGTGGCGGCCAGGGCGTCCAACGCCTCCGTACGCACCTTGGAGGGGCCAGCGCCGAAACGTCCGTCGGCGGGCTTGATGTCAGCGGGAATCTGGATCTCAGCCACGAAATGGAGGGTAGCCGGTGGGGTTTCGCCGACCGCAAGGTGTTCGGTGGGTGAGATGCCCGGTCTCGCCCCTCGTGCCGGCAGGCGGACGCTAAGGCCCCGCGATCTCGTGGGCCAGCGCGATCAGGGCCGGGACCGAGGGGTGCCCGGGCCCCTGGCGGCGGGCCAGCAGGACGGGGAGGTCGGGGGCGTCCGTGAGCGGCACATAGCCGACGCCGGGGTACGGATGCAGGTCCTCGGTCGCCGTCGAGGTCACGCCCACCGCCCGGTCCGCGGCGATCGCGGCGAGCCAGTCGTCGGTGTTGGCGACGGTCAGGCTCGCGGTGGGCCGGACGTCGGGCGGCCACAGGTCGAGGGTGGTCGTCCCGGAGACGGTGTTCAGGGCGATCACCTGGTCGCTGAGATCGGCGAGCGTCAGACGCGGCCGGCGGGCGAGCGGACTGTCCGAGGGCACCGCCGCGACCCGGGCCTCCTCGTGCAGCAGCTCGGTGATCAGGCCGGGCGTCTCCACCGTGCCGCGCAGCACGGCGAGGTCGACGGCGCCGCGGGCGAGACCCGCCGTGCGGTCGTCGATGCGCAGCAGTTCCAGCGGCACGTCCGGGTGGGCCTGCCGCCAGCGGCGCAGCAGCGGGGTGGTGAACGCGCCCGCGGCCGACCAGGCGTGGCCGAGACGCAGCGGCCGGTGTGGGGTCCGGGCCGCGGCGAGCGCGTCCTCGAACGCGGCGACGGCGACGGCCGCCTTCTCCCGGAACGAGTGCCCCTCGGGCGTGAGGTCGAGGTGATGGGTGGAGCGGTCGACGAGCCGCACGCCGAGCGCGTCCTCCAGGGCCGCGAGGGTGCGCGAGACGACGGGCTGGGTGAGTCGCAGCCGTGCGGCGGCGCGGGTGACGCTGCGCTCCTCGGCGACGGCGAGGAAGCAGCGCAGGTGGCGCAGCTCCGGTTCCCTGGTCATGTCCGTGGAGCATAACGGCGGCGCATTGAGCATTTCACGGGGCATGCCGGGCGGAACTAGCGTGAAGCGGTACCGCGGACATCCTGTTCGGCACCTCGGACACCCTGTTCAGTAGGGTGGCCTGTAGCGTCTAATACATTGCACTACTCCGTACGGTGCCGACGGCACCCGGGAAGACTTCACGAAAGGGGTGGACCGTGAGCGGCCCGCAGACCGAACCCGTGGCCGCGGCGCAGGACGCCGCCCCGGCCGTGACCGCGAGCGCCGGCGCGGGGGCGAAGCGCCGCCGCGGCTCGCTGGGCCCGGTCGGCCTCGTCCTCGCGGGCTGCGTCTCGGTGCAGTTCGGCGCGGCGCTCGCGGTGAGCCTGATGCCGCGCGCCGGGGCGATCGGCGTCGTCACCCTCCGCCTCGTCGTGGCGGCCGTGGTCATGCTCGTCGTCTGCCGTCCGAAGCTGCGCGGGCACTCGCGCGCCGACTGGGGCACGGTCCTCGCCTTCGGCATCGCCATGGGCGGCATGAACCTGCTCTTCTACCAGGCGGCGGCCCGCATCCCGCTCGGCATCGCGGTCACCTTCGAGGTGCTCGGCCCGCTCGCCCTCTCCGTCTTCGCCTCCCGCCGCCTCGTCAACGTCCTGTGGGCGGGGCTCGCGCTGTGCGGGGTGTTCCTGCTCGGCGGGGCGGGGGACGGGCTCGGCGGACTCGACCCGGCCGGTGTGGGCTTCGCGGTCGCGGCCGGCGCCTGCTGGGCGACGTACATCGTCTTCAGCGCCCGCACGGGCCGCCGCTTCCCGCAGGCCGACGGGCTCGCGCTCGCGATGGCGGTCGCGGCCGTCCTCTGCCTGCCGCTCGGCATCGCGACGGCGGGCACGAAGCTGATCGACCCGGTGACCGTCGGCCTCGGCGCGGCCGTCGCGATCATGTCCTCGGTCCTCCCGTACACCCTCGAACTCGTCGCCCTGCGCGACCTGCCCGCCTCCACGTTCGCGGTGATGATGAGCCTCGAACCGGCGGTCGCCGCGCTCTCCGGCTTCCTCGTCCTCAGCCAGGACCTGGCCTGGTCGGAGGTTCTGGCCATCACGCTGGTGATCGCGGCGAGCATGGGCGCGGTGCGCACGCAGGTGGGGCGGAAGAAGGACCCCGCGCTCGCCCTGCACGAGTAGCGGGCGGTCGCGTCCCCCGGCCGGCGGGGCCGCGGTCACTGCTTGCCGGTGCCGACCGGGTCCACGTAGACCTTCTGGTCCGCGCCGTCGGAGACCGGGAGGTTGATGCCGACCTTCAGCGTCGCGGAGTGGGTCTCGTTCGGCGGCGTGACGTCGAGCGAGGTGACGTCCACGCCGGAGCCGCCGGTGGTGTTCGGCGGGAAGTGGAGGGTGAAGCGGGTCGTCTCGCCGCCACCCAGGACGACGCTCGGGGAAGCGAGTTCGCTGCGCTTGGCGCTCAGCGGCCCGGAGGCCTCGTCGGTGCGGAGGTCGACGCCCGGGAAGCCCTTGAGCGAGCAGGCGTCGCCGGTGTTGCGCATGCTGACTATGAGCGTGCCCTCGCCCATGCCGTGCGAGGAGTCGAATGCCAGGTTCGCCGTCTTGCACGGGCCGGTGTTGATCTGGCCGTGGCCGCTGCCTTCGGCGGCATCCGCCTTCTCGCCGGTGTCCGAGGCGTTCTTGCCGGAGACTTCGCCGGAGGACGCGGCGGTGTCGGACGAGTCGTCGCCGGTGCCGGCCGCGGAGTCCCCGTTGCCCTGGCAGGCCGTGAGCGAGAGGCCCGCGGCGAGGGCGACGGCGGCGAGGGTGAGCTTGCGAGCGCGCATGGTGTTCGTCCTTAACTCGTAGGTCGGTGACCCGTCGGTCCGTTCGAGTCACTGATCACGAGGACACGGCCCGACCGAAGATCGTTCCGGCCGACTCCCGCCTTGTACATGCCTGTTACACACGACCGCTCGCCCGTCACCGCCGGGACAGTCCCGTGACATGACGGCCGCGACATGACAGCCGTGACTTGGCGGCCGATTTCCATGCAAGCACGCTTGCTTGTTTCTTGGCCCCCTGCCATGCTCCAGACACGCCGCACACCGCCGTGCCCGGAGGGGAGCGCACCGTGTCCGAACCGTCCGCCGTGTTCGAGGACTTGCGGGACGAGAGCGAGGAACTCGACCGGATCGTACGGGAGTTGAGCCCCGAGCAGTGGGCCGCGCCGACTCCCGCGCCCCGCTGGACCGTCGCCCACCAGATCGCCCATCTCGCCTGGACCGACCGCGCCGCCCTGCTCGCCATGAGTGACGCCGACGCCTTCGCGGGCGAGGTGGAGAAGGCGGTCGCCGCACCCGAGTCCTTCGTCGATGACGGGGCCGACGAGGGTGCCCGCCTGGACCCGGCCGTGCTGCTCGCCGGCTGGCGGGAGGGGCGCGAGCGGCTCCAGAAGGTGCTGCGTGCCGCCGCGGCCGACAAGACCCGGTTCCCCTGGTACGGGCCGCCGATGTCCGCCGCCTCCATGGCGACGGGCCGGCTGATGGAGACGTGGGCGCACGGCCAGGACGTGGCGGACGCCCTCGGTGTCGTACGGACGCCCAGCGACCGGCTCCGGCACGTCGCCCGGATCGGCGTACGTGCCCGGAAGTTCGCCTTCGACGTGCACGGGGTCACGGCCCCCGACGGCGATTTCCGCGTCGAACTCACGGCTCCCAGCGGTGAGTTGTGGACGTACGGGCCCGAGGACGCCGCCCAGCGGGTCACCGGCACCGCGCTCGACTTCTGCCTCCTCGTCACACAGCGCGCGCACCGCGCCGACCTCGACGTACGCGCCGAGGGCCCCGACGCGGACCGCTGGCTCGACATCGCGCAGGCCTTCGCCGGGCCGCCGGGGAAGGGGCGCACGCCGAAGGAGGCCCGATGAGCAGGCCGCCGCTGCGGATCGGCAACGCCTCCGGGTTCTACGGCGACCGGTTCGACGCCATGAAGGAGATGCTGACCGGCGGCGAACTCGACGTCCTCACCGGCGACTACCTCGCCGAACTGACCATGCTGATCCTCGGCCGCGACCGCATGAAGCACGCGGACCGCGGCTACGCCCGCACGTTCCTGCGCCAGTTGGAGGACTGCCTCGGCCTCGCGGTCGAACGAGGCGTACGCATCGTGTCCAATGCCGGAGGACTCAATCCGGCGGGACTGGCGTCGGAAATCCGGGAGTTGGCTGCCCGCCTCGGTGTCGGCGCGCGGGTCGCACACGTCGAGGGCGACGACCTGCTCGGCACCGGACGCTTTCCCGGGGCCCTCACCGCCAACGCCTACCTCGGCGGCGCGGGCATCGCCGCCTGTCTCGACGCGGGCGCCGACATCGTGGTCACGGGCCGCGTCACCGACGCCGCACTGGTGACCGGGCCCGCGGCCTGGCACTTCGGGTGGGCCGAGGACGATCACGACCGGCTCGCGGGGGCCGTCGTCGCCGGACACGTCCTCGAATGCGGGACGCAGGCGACCGGCGGGAACTACTCCCGGTTCGCCGGCCGGGCGGCACAGCTGGTCCGCCCCGGCTTCCCCCTCGCCGAGCTCCACGAGGACGGCTCCGCCGTCATCACCAAGCACCCCGGCACCGGCGGCTTCGTCGAACCCGGCACCGTCACCGAACAGCTCCTGTACGAGACCGGGGGCGCCCGGTACGCGGGCCCCGACGTCACGGCCCGCCTCGACACCGTCCGCCTGGAACCGGAAGGTCCCGACCGCGTGCGCATCCACGGCGTACGCGGCGAGGCGCCGCCGCCCACCCTCAAGGTCGGGCTCAACCGGCTCGGCGGCTTCCGCAACGAGGTCGTCTTCGTCCTCACCGGCCTGGACATCGAGGCCAAGGCGGACCTGGTGCGGCGCCAGATGGACGACGCGCTGCGGACCGCCAAGCCGGCGCCGGCGCACGTCCGTTGGGAACTGTCCCGCACCGACCGGCCCGACGCCGACACCGAGGAGACTGCGAGCGCGCTCCTGCGCCTCGTCGTGCGCGACCAGAACGAGGACGCCGTCGGACGGGCGCTGAGCGGCGCCGCGGTCGAGCTGGCCCTCGCCTCCTACCCCGGCTTCCACGTCACGGCCCCGCCCGGCAAGGGCTCCCCGTACGGGGTGTTCGAGGCGGCGTACGTGGAGCGGTCGGAGGTGCCGCACGTGGCGGTGCTGCCGGACGGGGAGCGGCGGGCGATCCCCGCGCCGTCGGGCCCCGCGCGCGCCCTGGCGCCGGTGGCCGAACCGCCTCTCCCGCCACCCCTGCCACCGGGCCCGACGCGCCGCGCGCCCCTCGGCCTCATCGCGGGCGCCCGCAGCGGCGACAAGGGCGGCGACGCGAATGTGGGCGTGTGGGTGGAGAGCGATGCGGCGTGGCGGTGGCTGGTCCACACGTTGACGGTGGAGCGGTTCAGGGAGCTGCTCCCGGAGGCGACAACGCTGCCCGTAACCCGCCACCCGCTCCCCGCCCTCCGCGCACTCAACTTCACGGTCGAGGGACTCCTGGGCGAAGGCGTCGCCTCCCGGCACCGGTTCGACCCACAGGCCAAGGGCCTCGCCGAATGGCTCCGCTCACGCCACCTCGACATACCGGAGGCACTGCTGTGACCGTCCTGGCCAGCGCCCTGGACACCCGGTCCGACGACTACGCCGGCCGGCGCGCCGCCCACCTCGCCAAGCTCGCCGCCCTCGACGCCGAGCACGCGAAGGCGGTCGCGGGCGGCGGCGAGAAGTACGTCGAACGGCACCGCAAGCGCGGCAAGCTCCTCGCCCGCGAACGCATCGAGCTGCTGCTCGACCCCGACAGCCCGTTCCTCGAACTGTCCCCGCTCGCCGCCTGGGGGAGCGAGTACGCCGTCGGCGGCTCGCTGGTCACCGGCATCGGCGTCGTCGAGGGCGTCGAGTGCCTGATCACCGCCAACGATCCGACCGTGCGCGGCGGCGCCAGCAACCCGTGGTCCCTGAAGAAGGCGCTGCGGGCGAACGAGATAGCCCACGCCAACCGGCTCCCGGCGATCTCGCTCGTCGAGTCCGGCGGCGCCGATCTGCCGTCCCAGAAGGAGATCTTCATCCCCGGCGGCGGGATCTTCCGCGACATCACGCGGCTCTCGGCCGCCGGGATTCCCACCGTCGCCGTCGTCTTCGGCAACTCCACCGCCGGAGGCGCGTACATCCCCGGCATGTCCGACCACGTGATCATGGTGAAGGAGAAGGCGAAGGTCTTCCTCGGCGGTCCGCCGCTGGTCAAGATGGCGACCGGCGAGGAGAGCGACGACGAGTCGCTGGGCGGCGCCGAGATGCACGCCCGGGCCTCCGGGCTCGCCGACTACTTCGCGCTCGACGAGCAGGACGCGATCCGTCAGGCCCGCCGCGTCGTAGCGCGCCTCAACCACCGCAAGGCGTACGCCGATCCACAGCCTGTGGAGCCGCCCAAGTACGACCCGGAGGAGCTCCTCGGTATCGTCCCCGACGACCTGAAGGAGCCCTTCGACCCGCGCGAGGTCATCGCCCGGCTCGTCGACGCCTCGGATTTCGACGAGTTCAAGCCGCTGTACGGGGCCTCGCTCGTCACCGGGTGGGCCGAACTCCACGGCTATCCCGTGGGCATCCTCGCCAACGCCCAGGGCGTGCTCTTCAGCGAGGAGTCACAGAAGGCCGCTCAGTTCATCCAGCTCGCCAACCAGCGCGACATCCCGCTGCTCTTCCTGCACAACACCACAGGCTACATGGTCGGCAAGGAGTACGAGCAGGGCGGCATCATCAAGCACGGCGCGATGATGATCAACGCGGTCTCCAACTCCCGTGTCCCGCACCTCTCCGTCCTGATGGGCGCCTCCTACGGCGCCGGGCACTACGGCATGTGCGGGCGCGCCTACGATCCCCGTTTCTTGTTCGCCTGGCCGAGCGCCAAGTCCGCCGTCATGGGGCCGCAGCAGCTCGCCGGGGTGCTGTCGATCGTCGCCCGGCAGTCCGCCGCCGCGAAGGGACAGCCGTACGACGAGGAGGCCGACGCGGGCCTTCGTGCCATGGTCGAGCAGCAGATCGAGGCCGAGTCCCTGCCGATGTTCCTGTCCGGGCGGCTCTACGACGACGGGGTCATCGACCCCCGCGACACCCGGACCGTCCTCGGGATCTGCCTGTCCGCGATCCACACCGCACCGTACGAGGGCGCCCGCGGCGGCTTCGGCGTCTTCAGGATGTGAGGCCGACCGTGATCACCTCTGTGCTTGTCGCCAACCGCGGCGAGATCGCCTGCCGCGTCTTCCGCACCTGCCGCGACCTCGGCATCCGTACGGTCGCCGTGCACTCGGACCCGGACGCCGACGCGCTGCACGTCCGCGAGGCCGACCTCGCCGTACGCCTCCCGGGCGCCACGCCCGCCGAGACGTATCTGCGCGGCGACCTCGTCGTGAAGGCCGCCCTCGACGCGGGCGCCGACGCCGTGCACCCCGGCTACGGCTTCCTCTCCGAGAACGCGGCGTTCGCGCGCGCCGTCACGGACGCCGGGCTCGTCTGGATCGGGCCGCCGCCCGGGGCGATCGAGGAGATGGCGTCCAAGACGCGCGCCAAGGAGCTGATGGGGATCGCGCCGCTCACGGAGATCAGCGCGACCGACCTGCCCGTGCTCGTGAAGGCCGCCGCGGGCGGCGGCGGGCGCGGCATGCGCGTCGTACGCGAACTCGGTGACCTGGCACAGGAGATCGTGGCCGCCGGCGCCGAGGCGCTCTCCGCCTTCGGCGACGGTGAGGTCTTCGTCGAGCCGTACGTGGAGGGCGGCCGGCACGTCGAGGTGCAGGTGCTCGCCGACGCGCACGGCACCGTGTGGACGCTCGGCACGCGCGACTGCTCGCTCCAGCGGCGCCACCAGAAGGTCATCGAGGAGGCGCCCGCGCCGGATCTGATGCACGGCGTATCAGATCTCATATACGAGATGGCGGAGCGGGCGTGCCGGTCCACCGGGTACGTCGGCGCCGGCACCGTCGAGTTCCTCGTCGCCGCCGACGGGCGGGCGCACTTCCTGGAGATGAACACCCGCCTCCAGGTGGAACACCCCGTCACCGAGGCCGTGTTCGGGATCGACCTCGTCGCCCTCCAGCTCCGGATCGCGGAGGGCGAGGCCCTCGACCCGGAACCCCCGGCCCCGCGCGGCCACGCCGTCGAGGCCCGCCTCTACGCCGAGGACCCGGCCGCCTCCTTCGCCCCGCAGACCGGCACCCTGCACCGCCTCGCCGTCCCCGGCACCCGCCGCGGAGCGGCTGATGGGCACTGTCGGCTCGACACCGGGTACACCGACGGCGACACCATCGGTGTCCACTACGACGCCATGCTCGCCAAGGTCGTCGCCCACGCGTCCACCCGCGCTGCCGCCGTCCGCGCCCTCGCAGGGGCCCTGGAACGCGCCGAGGTGCACGGCCCGGTCACCAACCGGGACCTGCTCGTCCGGTCCCTGCGGCACCCCGAGTTCACCGGCGCCCGCATGGACACCGGGTTCTACGAGCGGCACCTCGCCGACCTGACGGCCCCCGACCCGGACCCGTACGCGCCGCTCGTCGCCGCCCTGGCCGCCGCCCGCCGCCACCGTTTCGGCGGCTTCCGCAACGTGCCCTCGCAGCCCCAGCTCAAGCGCTACCGCACCGAACCGGACGGCACCGAGCACGAGGTCCGCTACCGGCACACCCGCGAAGGCCTCGAAGCCGACGGGGTGCGGGTGGTGCACGCCGCACCCGACCTGGTCGTCCTCGAAGTGGGCGGCGTACAGCGGAAGTACGCGGTCGCCGTCTACGGGGACCGCGTGTACGTGAACGGCGCCGCGCTCACCGCCCTGCCCCGCTTCACCGACCCCAGCGCGCAGCGCGCCCCCGGCTCCCTGCTCGCGCCCATGCCCGGCACCGTCGTCCGCGTCGCCGAAGGACTGACCGAAGGCGCCGCCGTCACCGCAGGACAGCCCCTGATCTGGCTGGAGGCGATGAAGATGGAGCACCGCATCCTCGCCCCCGCCTCCGGAACGCTCACCGCCCTGCACGCCGCCGTCGGCCACCAGGTCGAGGTCGGCGCGCTGCTCGCCGTAGTCCAGGAGGAACAGTCGTGAACGCTCCCGCCGCTCCCGCCGCCCCCGTCCTCGAAACCGAGGAGCACCAGGCCCTGCGCGCCGCCGTCGCCGCCCTCGGCAAGCGGTTCGGCCGCGACTACATGACCCGCGTCACCGCCGCCGAGGGCCACCCCGAGGAGCTGTGGGCGGAGGCCGCCAAGCTCGGCTACCTCGGGGTGAACCTGCCCGAGGAGTACGGGGGAGGGGGCGGCGGCATAGCCGAACTCTCCATCGTGCTGGAGGAGTTGGGGGCCGCCGGTTCGCCGCTGCTGATGATGGTCGTCTCACCCGCGATCTGCGGCACGGTCATCTCCCGCTTCGGCACCGAGGAGCAGAAGCGCGCCTGGCTGCCCGGCCTCGCCGACGGCGGCCGCACCATGGCCTTCGGCATCACCGAACCCGACGCCGGATCCAACTCGCACCGCATCACCACCACCGCCCGCAAGGACGACGACGGCTCCTGGGTGCTGAACGGGCGCAAGGTGTTCGTCTCCGGCGTCGACATCGCGGACGCGACACTGATCGTCGGCCGCACCTCCGACGCCCGCACCGGAAAGCTCAAGCCCTGCCTGTTCATCGTCCCGCGCGACGCCCCCGGTTTCGAGCGGCGCAGGATCGACATGGAACTCCAGGCTCCGGAGAAGCAGTTCGAACTGACCCTTGACGACGTACGACTTCCCGCGGACGCTCTCGTGGGTGACGAGGACGCAGGACTGCTCCAGCTCTTCGCCGGGCTCAACCCGGAACGCGTCATGACCGCCGCCTTCGCCATCGGCATGGGCCGGTACGCGCTGAGGCGCGCAGTCGAGTACGCCAAGGAGCGCACCGTGTGGCAGGCCCCCATCGGCTCCCACCAGGCCGTCGCCCACCCCCTCGCGCA
Organism: Streptomyces sp. NPDC059897; assembly: GCF_042730865.1. Lineage (NCBI taxonomy): Bacteria > Bacillati > Actinomycetota > Actinomycetes > Kitasatosporales > Streptomycetaceae > Streptomyces > Streptomyces sp. NPDC059897. The sequence continues at coordinate 11,254 of NZ_JBHWKQ010000003.1, forward strand.
GATCCACATCGAGCTGGAGCTGGCCCGCCTCATGATGCAGAAGGCGGCCCGGCTCTACGACGCGGGCGACGACATGGGCGCAGGTGAGGCCGCCAACATGGCCAAGTACGCCGCCGCCGAGGCCTGTGTGCGCGCCGTCGACCAGGCCGTGCACACGCTCGGCGGCAACGGCCTGACCCGCGAGTTCGGCCTCGCCTCCCTCATCACCGGCTCACGAGTGGCGCGGATCGCCCCGGTCAGCCGCGAAATGATCCTCAACTACGTGTCCCACCAGAGCTTGGGCCTGCCCAAGTCGTACTGACCCCAACTGGCGTGTTTCAGTGAGGAGTTCGGCATGGTGTACGTGAGTGAGTACGCGGACGTCCCGTTCGTCGACGAGCCCATCCACGACGCCGTGCTCGGGGGCGCGGCCGCCCGCGGCGACGCCCCCGCCCTCGTCGACGGGGTGGCCGGCACCACCCTCTCGTACGCCCAACTCGACGTGTTCCACCGGAAGGTGGCCGCAGGGCTGGCCGACGCGGGCGTGCGCAAGGGCGACGTGGTGGCGCTGCACAGCCCGAACACGATCGCGTACCCGGTGGCGTTCTACGGCGCTACGCGCGCGGGCGCCTCCGTGACCACCGTGCACCCGCTGTCGACGCCCGAGGAGTTCGCCAAGCAGTTGCGGGACGCGGGCGCGGGCTGGATCGTCACCATCACGCCGTTCATCGAGGCGGCCCGCGCGGCGGCCGAACTGGCGGGCGGCATACGGGAGATCTTCGTCTGCGACCCGGCGGGGGAGTCGGGCCACCGCTCGCTCCTCGACATGCTCGGCACCGAGGCTCCCGAGCCGCAGGTCGCCATCGACCCGGCCGAGGACGTGGCCGCACTCCCGTACTCCTCGGGCACCACCGGCACGCCCAAGGGCGTCATGCTCACCCACCGCAACATCGCCACGAACCTCGAACAGCTCCAGCCCGTCCTCCCGACGGGCCCCGGCGACCGCATCCTCGCCGTCCTGCCGTTCTTCCACATCTACGGCCTCACGGCGCTCATGAACGGCCCGCTGCGGCAGGGCTCCACCGTCGTCGTGCTGCCCCGCTTCGACCTCGACACGTTCCTCGCCGCGATCGAGAAGCACCGCATCACCCACCTGTACGTCGCCCCGCCGATCGTCCTCGCCCTCGCCAAGCACCTGGCCGTGGAGGGCTACGACCTGTCGTCGCTGCGGCACGTCGTCAGCGCTGCCGCGCCCCTCGACGGCGAACTCGCGCTCGCCTGCGCGCGCCGCCTCGGCCTGCCGCCCGTCGGCCAGGCCTACGGCATGACGGAACTCTCGCCCGGCACGCACGCCGTCCCGTACGACGCGAAGAACCCTCCGCCGGGCGCCGTCGGCCGGCTCGTCCCGTCCACCGAGATGCGGATCGTGTCCCTCGACGACCCGGCGAAGGACGTCGCACCCGGCGAGAGCGGCGAGGTCCTGATCCGCGGGCCGCAGGTCATGAAGGGCTACCTCGGCCGCCCCGACGCCACCGCCGACATGATCGACTGCGACGGGTGGCTGCGCACCGGGGACGTCGGGCGGGTCGACGAGGACGGCTGGCTGTTCGTCGTCGACCGGGTCAAGGAACTCATCAAGTACAAGGGCTTCCAGGTCGCCCCCGCCGACCTGGAGGCGCTGCTCCTCACCCACGAGGGCATCGCCGACGCGGCCGTCATCGGCGTCGTCGACGCCGACGGCAACGAGATCCCGAAGGCCTTCGTCGTCCGCGCCGACCCCGGGCTCACTGCCGACGACGTGCTGGCGTACGTCGCCGAGCGCGTCGCCCCGTACAAGAAGATCCGCCGCGTCGCGTTCATCGAAGGGGTGCCGCGCGCGGCCTCCGGGAAGATCCTGCGGCGCGAACTGAGGGAGATTTGATGGCTGTTGGGAACGTGGCCGGGAACCTCGTGGCGCACGCCCACGAGCGCGGCGTGACCACCCTCGCCCTGGACTCGCCCGCCAACCGCAACGCCCTGTCCGCGGCCCTCGTCGGCGAGCTGGGGGACCGGCTGCGCGAGGCGGACAAGGACCGCGACGTGCGCGCCGTCGTCCTCACCCACACCGGCGGCACCTTCAGCGCGGGCGCCGACCTGCGCGATCCGCCGGACCCGGACGCGCTGGTGGGGCTGCTGCGGCAGCTCGTGGAGCTCGGCAAGCCGGTGGTGGCGCGGGTCGACGGGCACGTACGGGCGGGCGGCCTCGGCCTGCTGGGCGCGTGCGACATGGCGGCGGCCTCCTCGGCGTCGTCCTTCGCCTTCACCGAGGTACGCATCGGGGTCGCGCCCGCCGTGATCTCGATGCCGCTGCTGCCGCGCCTCGACCCGCGCGCGGTGTCCCGCTACTACCTCACGGGGGAGCGCTTCGACGCGGCGGAGGCGGCGCGGATCGGGCTCGTCACGATGGCGGGCGACGACGTGGACGCGGCGCTCGAACCGGTCCTCGCAGGGGTGCGGAAGGCGGCCCCCGAGGCCCTGGCCGAGACGAAGCGGCTGCTCACGGTTAAGGTCCTGGAGGCCTTCGACCGGGACGCGGAGTCTCTGACGGCGCTGTCCGCGCGGCTGTTCGGCTCCGCGCAGGCCCGCGAGGGCATGACCGCCTTTCTCGAACGACGGGATGCCGCATGGGTGTTGTGACGCTGCCGAAGCAGGACCGCTCTCGGGTGACGCGGCAGCGGCTCCTGGAGTCCGCGGTCGCCTGCCTCGCCGCGCACGGCTGGGCCGGGTCCACGGTCTCCGTCGTCGCCGAGCACGCGGGCGTCTCGCGGGGCGCCGCCCAGCATCACTTTCCGACCCGCGAGGACCTGTTCACGGCGGCCGTCGAGTACGTCGCCGAGGAACGCTCGACCGCCCTGCGGGCGCTGCGTCCGCAGGGCCGGGCGGAGGCCGTGGCGGCGCTCGTCGACCTCTACACGGGGCCGTTGTTCCGGGCGGCGCTGCATCTGTGGGTGGCCGCGTCGAACGAGCCGCAACTGGGGGGACGGGTGACCGAGCTGGAGGCCCGCGTCGGCCGGGAGACCCACCGGATCGCGGTGGAGCTGCTCGACGCGGACGAGTCGGTCCCCGGGGTGCGGGAGGTCGTCCAGGGCCTCCTCGACATGGCCCGCGGCCTCGGCCTCGCGAACCTCCTCACGGACGACAGGCCGCGCCGCGAACGGGTGGTGGCGGAGTGGGGTTCCCTGGTCGACCGCACCTTGGGCTGACCCGTCGCCCCTGTCCACCGGCACCGCCGTTACGGCCTCGGGGCTCCGCCCCGGCCCCCGCGCCTCAATCGCCGGCGGGGCTTGAAAAGCCCGTGCCGCCGCCCAATTTCCCACCCACCCGCCCCCTCCGGGGGCTTCGGCCCCATGGGGTGCCGCAACGGTTACGGGTAGCCGCCACCGCCTTGGGCAATCTGCCGCAACCCTGGCTCCCCACCCGCCGCGGTCGGCCGTAACCGCCTTGGGGCAATCTGCCGCCGGAATGGCTCCCCACCCCTTGCGGTCGGCCGCCACCGCCTTGGGCAATCTGCCGCCTAGGGCGGCAGGGCGGGCAAGGCGGCACCCCGGTGCCGCGCAACAAGTACGACGGGCCGAGCCACGGTGCCGAGCAGCCCGGGTGCCGCCCACCAGGGTCGACGGGCCGAGCCACGACGCCGCGGACAGCCCGGTGCCGCGCAACCAAAGACCGGGCCCCGGCCACGGGTCCGTTACCGGGCGATGTCCCCGTACCCGCCGATCTCCTGCGGAGGACGCGACGCCGGCCCCGTGTAGCGGGCCGAGGGCCGGACCAGCCGACCCGTCCGCTTCTGCTCAAGGATGTGCGCGCTCCAACCGGCGGTCCTCGCACACGTGAACATCGACGTGAACATGTGCGCCGGCACCTCCGCGAAGTCCAGCACGATCGCCGCCCAGAACTCCACGTTCGTGGCCAGCACCCGATCCGGCCGCCGCGCGTGCAACTCCGCCAGCGCCGCCTTCTCCAACGCCTCCGCCACCTCGAACCGCGGCGCCCCCAACTCCCGTGCCGTGCGCCGCAGCACCCGCGCCCGCGGATCCTCGGCCCGGTACACCCGGTGCCCGAACCCCATCAGCCGCTCGCCCTTGTCCAGCGCCCGCCGTACGTACGCGTCCGCGTCCCCGGTCCGCTCGATCTCCTCGATCATGCCGAGGACCCGGGACGGCGCACCGCCGTGCAGCGGCCCGGACATCGCCCCGACCGCCCCGGACAGCGCCGCCGCCACATCCGCCCCGGTGGACGCGATGACGCGGGCCGTGAACGTAGAGGCGTTCATGCCGTGCTCGGCGGCCGACGTCCAGTACGCGTCGACGGCCGCGACGTGCTTCGGGTCGGGCTCCCCGCGCCAGCGCTTCATGAACCGCTCGACGACGGTGTCCGCCTTGTCGATCTCCCGCTGCGGCACCATCGGCAGGCCCTGCCCGCGCGCGGACTGCGCGACGTACGACAGGGCCATGACGGCGGCGCGCGCGAGGTCGTCACGCGCCCGCTGCTCGTCGATGTCCAGCAGCGGCTTCAGGCCCCATACGGGGGCCAGCATGGCGAGCGCCGACTGCACGTCGACGCGGATGTCGCCGGAGTGGACGGGGATCGGGAACGGCTCGGCCGGCGGCAGGCCCGGGTTGAAGGCGCCGTCGACCAGCAGCCCCCAGACGTTCCCGAACGACACGTGGCCGACCAGATCCTCGATGTCGACGCCGCGATAGCGCAGGGCGCCGCCTTCCTTGTCCGGTTCGGCGATCTCGGTCTCGAACGCGACGACACCTTCGAGGCCTGGAACAAAGCCGGGGGTCAGGTCGGACATCGGGCGGCTCCTCTGGATGCGTGGGCAGTCGGGTCCGGGTGCTGGATCACCCGTGGTCTGGACGGGGGTACACCCGTGATGCCCCGTACGGCAGGCGGCTGAACCGTTTCGGTCCCTGGAAGATAACCCTCGGTGCCACAGTTGGCGATAGCTCGCGGCACTCAGTGCCATGTTTCACCCTGAGTGCGTCCGTACCCGCCCGTCCGGCAGGATGACGCCGTGAGCGCCCATGACGATCCCGAACTCGACCTCGCCGACATGCGCGAGCAGTACCGCGCCCAGGACGGCGGCCTGCTGGAGGGGGACCTCGCCCTGCACCCGATGGAGCAGTTCACGCGCTGGTTCAAACAGGCGGCGGCCCCGGGCTCCCCGCTGCCCGAGCCGAACGCCATGGTCGTCTCCACCGCCGACGCCGAGGGCCGGCCCAGCTCCCGCACGGTGCTGCTCAAGTCGTACGACGAGGCGGGCTTCGTCTTCTACACCAACTACGGCTCCCGCAAGGCGCAAGACCTCTCCGCGAACCCGCACGTGGCGCTGCTCTTTCCGTGGCACCCGATGGGCCGCCAGGTCCTGGTGACGGGGACGGCGGAGCGCACGTCGCGCGCCGAGACGGAGGCGTACTTCCACACCCGCCCGCACGGCTCCCAGCTGGGCGCGTGGGCCAGCGCGCAGTCCTCCGTGGTCGCCTCCCGCGAGGAACTCGACGCCCACTACGCGGACCTGTCCGCCCGCTACCCCCAGGGCACCGAGGTCCCGGTCCCCCCGCACTGGGGCGGCTACCGCGTCACCCCGCGAACCATCGAATTCTGGCAGGGCCGCGAAAACCGCCTCCACGACCGCCTGCGCTACGTCCGCGAGCCCGCGTCCGCGACGACGACAACCTGGCTGGTGGAACGCCTGAGCCCTTGACCATTCCCTGCATCAGACCTTCGACGACGGGCCCTCACATCAGGCTCTCGGCGACGCGTACTTACATCAAGCCTCCGGCGACGGGCCCCACATCAAGCCTTCGACGGCGGGCCCTCACGTCAAGCCCTCGGCAGCGGATCCTCACATCAGGCCTCGGCGGCGGGTGACCATATTCAGCCCCCGCGGCGATTGAGCGGCGGGGCCCGGGGCAGCGCCCCGAGACGTCAACCCCGCCGCCCCGTCACAACTCCGCCAGCACCCCGTCAAGGAACGGCTCAACTGCCGCGCGCCACGCCTCCGGCTGGTCGTAGTGCACGAGATGCCCCGCGTCGGCCACCTCCCCGTACACCCCCCTGGGAAGGACCCGCACCATCTCCTGCGCCTCCGCCCGCCCCAGCTCCCCGTCGAGCCCGCGCAGCACGAGCGCCGGGCACTGGACCGCCGCCAGCTCCTCCCAGTGCGCGTCGTAGACCCACGTGGAGCGGGCCTCCAGCATCTGGCGGCGCGAGAACACCGGCCGCCAGCCGTCCGCCGTCTCCGTCATCACCTCGGCGTAGAACTCCCCGCGCGCGGGGTTCGGCCGCTCGACCCAGGGATCGTCCTCCCCGAACCACTTCCGCACGTCCGCGAGCGTCGCGAACGGCAGCGGCCACGCCTTGAACCAGTCCTCCCACTCCCGCTGGGAGGCGGCCCCGAGCGCGGACGCCCGCATGTCGCAGATGATCAGGCCGCTGACGAGATCGGGCCGGCGGGCGGCGAGCTGCCACGCCGTGAGCGCTCCCATGGAGTGCCCGATGAGAACGGCCGGTTCGAGCCCCAGCTGGACGAGCGCCGCCTCCGCGTCCAGGACGTACGCCTCCCGGTCGAACGGGCCCTGCGGCGGCTTGTCGCTCTGCCCGTGCCCGCGCTGGTCGAGGGCGACCGCGCGATGCCGCTCGGCGAGCCAGCGCGTCGTCCCCGCCCAGTGGGACGCCCGCCCCATGAGTCCGTGCAGCAGCAGGACTCCGGGGTTGTGGCCGGCCTCGCCCGACTTGGGCGGGTCGGCGAATTCCCAGGCGGCCAGGTGGATCCCGCCTGCTCCGGTCACGTCGATGCGCCGCGCCATAGGCCCTGGCACCCCCTCGTGGTCGCGCCTGCAGTCGCGTACCCGCGCACGCTATCGAACCTGTTTTCGAAAGCGCGTCGCTCTCGGACAACACCCCTCATTTGAGTGACAGAACTCAAGGAATGACCGGCGCTGTCGAGGGGATCTCTTCAGCGGGAGGCGGACCGCTCGGGGAAATCGGTCCGAGGGGATCGACCCTGGGAGCTCGGGGCTCCGGGTCGAAACAGGGGAGGACAGGCCCCGGCGCCGCAAGGCGCCGGGGCCCTCTGTCTGTGGCGCGGCGTTCGACGCCGCCTCCGGTGCACCCCGTGCCCCCCAGGCCCGTCGCGCCCCGATCGGCCGGTCCATGCGGCCCCCTCTGGTCATATGCCTCACGCGACAGCCTTGCACGCCGAGCGTCCGATCGCTGCGGTTCCGCACAGTGAATCTTGTTTTCTGCGCGGAAGTGCTGCATGTACGGATACAAGTCAACTTTCCCGCACGACACGGAAGTTGACGCCCGGCCCGAAAGGGGTCGCTCGGCTCAGCGCTTCGCCACGAAGACGTGCGAGGCGATCTCCGCCTCCAGCTCCGCCGCCTCACCGCTGCTGCCGACGAGTACCCCGCCCGGCGACTGCGTCACGCTGACCACCGAACCGGGCTGCACGCCCGCCCGGCGCAGCGTGTACATGAGCTGCGCGTCCGTCTGGATCGGCTCCCCGATGCGGCGCACCACGACCGTCTTGCCGTCGGCCCCCGGGTCGAGGTCGGACAGCGAGACCATGCCCTCGTCCAGGAACGGGTTCGCCCCGTCCTTCTCGCCCAGCTCCTCCAGGCCCGGGATCGGGTTCCCGTACGGCGACTCCGTCGGGTGGCGGAGCAGCTCCAGCACGCGGCGCTCCACCGCCTCGCTCATCACGTGCTCCCAGCGGCAGGCCTCCGCGTGCACCTGCTCCCACTCCAGGCCGATCACGTCCACGAGCAGACACTCCGCGAGCCGGTGCTTGCGCATCACACGCGTCGCGAGGCGCCGGCCCTCGTCGGTCAGCTCCAGGTGCCGGTCGGCGGCCACGGCGACCAGGCCGTCCCGCTCCATGCGGGCCACGGTCTGGCTCACCGTCGGCCCGCTCTGGTCGAGCCGCTCGGCGATCCGGGCGCGCATGGGGACCACACCTTCCTCTTCCAGCTCGAGGATGGTGCGGAGGTACATCTCCGTGGTGTCGATCAGTCCGGACATACGTGCCCCTCGTGTAGCTCTCTCGCTTCGCGACAGCTCCGCTGGCTGACCGCGCCGCATGTGCGCTGGCCCCAGGGCCCTTCTGACGGATCCTGCTGGAGTCGCGGGCCCTGGTACGCGCGTCTGCGGCGTTGTCGTCGGTTGTCAACGCTCCGCGTTGACGCCCTCCTCCGCCTTGCAGCCGCACGCACCAGACCCCGCTCGCCCGCACCGCCCGATCGCGCCCCCCAATCCAGCCTGATCCGTCAGAAGGGCCCTGGAACCCAGAACTCAATTCTGACGCATACCGCTGACAACCGTGACGCGCCAGGGAAACAACGGGCCACGAGGGGCCGTGAACCGTATTGACAGAGCACTGGTCCAGACCGCACCGTGATCCGCGAACGCGCCACGCACCACGCGCCACGCACCACCGAGATCCGACCCGACTCACCAGGACGCAAGGGGCACGCCGATGAGCGAGAGCAGGCCGGCCGAGCAGTTCCTCGACGCCTCCATCGGGCTCCTCACGAGGATCCGCGACGAGGAGACCGGCAACATCGCCGCCGCCGGCACCCTCCTCGCCGACACCGTCGCCGCCGGAGGCCGCCTCTTCGCCTTCGGAGCGGGCCACTCCGGGCTCGCCGCCCAGGACGTCGTCTACCGGGCCGGCGGCCTCGCCCTGATGAACCTGCTGTCGGTCCCCGGCACCGTCGGCATCGACGTCATGCCCGCGACGCTCGGCTCCGCCCTCGAACGCGTCGACGGCCTCGCGGCGGCGGTCCTGGAGGCCAGCCCCGCACGGTCCGGCGACGCGCTGATCATCATCTCCCTGTCCGGGCGCAACGCGCTCCCCGTGGAAATGGCCCTCAGCGCCCGCGCCGCCGGCATCAAGGTCATCGGCGTCACCTCCCTGTCGTACGCGACCGGGCCCGACGCCCCCACCTCCCGCCACGCCTCCGGCAGCTACCTGCGCGACCACTGCGACGTCGTCCTCGACTCCAAGATCGCGATCGGCGACGCCGAGCTCACCCACGAAGGCGTCGACACTCCCTTCGCGCCCGCCTCCACCGTCACCGCCAGCGCCCTCATGCAGGCGACCCTCGCGACCTGCGCCGCGACCCTCGCCGACCGGGGCATCCAGCCCCCGCTGCTGCGCTCGGGCAACGTCGACGGCGGCCTGGAGTGGAACGCGCGGGTCTTCGAGGAGTACGGGGACCGGATCTACTACCGACGGTGAGAACCCGGCGCTGGAAGGGCCCTACCGCTCCGCCGCCAGCGCCCACGCCAGATCCACCGCACCGGCGATCCGCACCGCCACACTCTCCGCGTACACGGCGTCCCCGCGCTCGAACCCGACCCTGCTCGCACCCCGCAGAAACGTCACCACGCCGACCGTCCTGCCCCGGCTGCGCAGCACCGCGCACAACGCGAACACCGTGCCCTCCGGCCACTGCCGGTCCAGAGCCCAGTCCCCGCGGACCACGCCACCCTCCGCGGCGGCCCGCACGGACCCCGCCCGCTCCACGCACTGCAACGCCGGATGCCCCGCCGCGTACCGCACCGGCAGCGCACCCCGCGACACCAGCAGACTCGGCCCCGGCGCCCCCGAAGGCGTCGCCGCAGCCCGCACGAGACGCAGCGGCTCCTCGCTCGCCACCAGATCGATCACCGCGTGATCCGCGAAACCGGCCAGCGCGAAGTCCAGATGCACCGTCGCCGCCTCGGCCGGGTTCTCGCACTCGGCCGCGGCCCGCGCCGCGCGCTGCAACTGCTGCGACCGGAAGCGGAGCTGCGCCGCCTCCTGCTCGTTCTGCTTCGCCTCGGTCACGTCCTGGAACAGCCACCCGACACCCAGCGGCACCGGCTCCTCCGCGAGCGGCGACGCCAGCCGTACGAAACCGCTGCGCCAGCACCGGCGCTCCGTGCGCCCACCGCCCTCGCCGGGCCGCCGCAACGTCACCCACACCTCCGTCGGCGACGGCGGCGCGCCCTCGGCGAGCACATGGGCGAGCGCGCTCTCCAACTCCTCCACGCCCTGCCCGACCAGATCCCCGAGCGGCCGCCCGAGCGCGGCGGTGCGCCCGGTGCCCATGGCCCGCGCCGCATGCCCGTTCATCACGGCGGGACGCAGGTCCGCGTCGACCAGCACGACACCCCACGCGGCGTCCTCGAACAGCGCCTCGCTCAGCGCGATGGACCGCTCCAGGTCGATCTGCGCGTGCACCTCACTGAACGCGCAGTACACCCCGGCGGGCTTCCCGTCGGGCCCGCGCACGGCGGCGGACTGCGTGCGCACGAGCACCCGCCCGCCCTCCTTGGTGAGCAGCGCGAACTCGTTCACCTGCCGCCCCGGAGCGTGCATGGAGGCCAGCAGCCGCCCCTGCACCTCCTCCGCGTCGGCGGGCCGCACGGCCCATCCCGCGAACCCGTGCCGCCCCACGGCCTCCTCGGCCGACCAGCCGAGCACCCGCTCGGCCTCCCGGTTCCAATGGGTCACGACCCCATCGGCGTCGAAGGCGCACAACGCGGCGTCCATGCCGTCCAACAACGCGGCCAGCAGATCGGCCCCGTCCGGCTCCGGCTCCTCGGGCCCGAGCTCATCAGTGGTCCCACTACGCCGGGAAGCACTCACCTGGAACCCCCTGCAGGCTGTGTCGGCGCGACGAATTCCTCGTACCGCTCCAGATCATTCAACTCGAACGTGACGCATCCCACACGGACTTCACGCAAGTTCGGAGAAACGGAAGAGCACATACAACCAGCATGCAACGCATGACGACATTGCCCGACGGCCGCCCCGTCCCGCCCACGACCTCCGACGAACGCACCACCCTCGAAGGCTGGTTGGACTTCCACCGCGAAACACTGGCCATCAAGTGCGCGAACCTGACGGACGCCCAGGCACGCGCGCGTGCGATCCCCTCGTCGTCGCTCACCCTCCTCGGCCTCGTCCAGCACCTGGCAGAGGTCGAACGCAACTGGTTCCAGCGAATCCTCGCGGGCGCCCCCGACACCCCACCGGTCCACGAACCGTCGGGCCCGAACGCCTTCACCCTCACCGAGGACCGCACCCTGCCCGACGCCCTCGCCCAATGGCGCACCGAGGTGACTCGCTCCCGCGAACTCACCGCGACCGCCCCCTGGGACGCGACCGGCACCCTCTCCCCGGCGGAAGCCGCCTTCACCGGCGACCCCAAGGTCTCCCTCCGCTGGATCCTGACCCACCTGATCGAGGAATACGCCCGCCACAACGGCCACGCGGACCTCCTCCGCGAGGCGATCGACGGGACGGCGGGGGCGTGACACCGGGGGCCTGACACCGGGACGAACACCGGGCTCCCTCAAGGTCGCGTAAAACCGGTTGAAGGGTGCGGGGGTCCTTCCTAAGGTGGGAGACACATCGAAGGGAGGTGGTTCGGCAGATGTATGAATCCCGGACGCGTGAGGTGACTGCGGGCTAGCGGCCCGACGTCGCATTTCGAATTCGGCGCCGGACCAGCGCGCGATATGTGCGTGCAGCCGGCCCAATCCCAAGCAGTCACCCGACCCGCGGGCCGCCGGTACGTCCGGCCGGCTTCCGACCGTCCTCAGGGGCGGGAGGAACCCAGGCTCGCGGGTCGTCTGCGTTCTCATCCCCCCCAGGACCTCAGCGCCCTCAGCCCTTGCTGACCGCCAGCAGGATCTCCGGCAGGCGGTCCGCCGTGCGCGGGGCCGCCAGGCGCAGGCCGAGGAGGGTCGCCGCCGCCCCGTACGCCGCGCCGACGGGCAGCAGGATCCAGCTCCAGGACGCCGAGCCCGTCGCGTGCAGGGTGATCGCCAGGGCCAGGAGCGGGGCGCACAGGAGGGCCGCCGCGACCATGCCGCCGAAGATGGAGATCCACGCCAGCCCCGCCTGGCCGGGCGCCACGTTCTTGTAGCCCTCCTGCGGGATCGAGTACGGGAAGCGGGCAGAGGTCCACGCGCCGGTCGCGAGCATCGCGCCGAGCAGGGCGTAGGACAGGCCGAGGACCTCGGGGAGGTCGGGCCAGGCGTCCAGCATCGCCGTGGTGACGACCGTCACGAGCGTGGCGTACGGGAGGGTGATCAGGAGCAGGGCGTAGGCACGCGCGCGTAGTTCGGCGTAGGCGTCCTTCGGTGACGCGATCGTCATGGCCACCATCCAGAACGCCGAGGTGTCCTGGCCGAACTGGTTGTACATCTGGATGCCGAGCATTCCGGAGGCGAAGCACGCGAAGTAGACGGTGCCGGTGCCCTGGAGGGCGTTGAAGACGGGGACGATCAGGCCGATCGCGAGGGATGTGACCCAGGCGGCCTTGGTCTTCGGGTCGCGCCATACGTAGCGCAGGCTGCGCTCCATGACGGTGCCGGTGCGGCCCTCCGGGAGGAGGCGTCGCCGCGTGGTGGTGCGGCGGCGGCCCGGTGCCGCGGCCTCGATGGTGGAGCCGTCCGGCGCGGTCATCAGGCGGGTCAGGGCGCGCCGCCAGAGGGTCAGGAGTGTCAGGAGCGCGGCCGCGCAGAGCGCGAGCTGGGCGAGCGCCGTCGCGTACGAGCCCTTGCTCGTCGCGTCGACCGCCGCGATCGCCGAGGCTGGCGGGATCCAGCCCAGGACCTTCGCCACCGGGGCGAGCGCGTCCACCCCGCCGGCCGCGCCGAGCCGCTGCACCCCGAGGTTCACGAGCTGCGCGCCGACGGCGATGACGAGACCGCTCAGGACGGCGAGGTCACGGCCCTTGCGGCTGGTGAGCAGGCGGATGTTGGCGGCTGCCACGGTGCGGGCGAGGGCGACGCAGGTGAGGACGGTGAGGGGGATCGCCAGTACCGCGACGACCGCTGCCGCCGCTCCGTGCGCCACCGCGTACGCCGCGCCGAACGCGAGGCAGAGGGTGAAGAGCGGGCCGATGCCGACCAGTGATGCCACGAGCAGTCCGCGGACCAGCGGGTCGGGGCGCAGCGGGAGCATCGCGAGGCGGGTGGGGTCGAGGGTCTCGTCGCCGCTGGGGAAGAAGAGCGGGAGGACGGCCCAGCCGAGGGCGAGGAGGGTGGTGAGGGGGATGCCGATCGTCGCGGCGTGCGCGTTGCCGTGCAGGAGGATCAGGCCGAGGAGTTGGAGTGCGGCGAGGAGGGTCGCCGCGAGGAGCGAGGCGATGTAGGCGGCGCGGCGGCCGGCGGACTGGCGGAGGCCGTTGCGCAGGAGTGCGAGTTTTAGTTGGACGAGGGTGGTGGTCATGGGCGGGTCCGTTTGTTGCGCTGCGGCGGGGTTGCGGCCTCGGGGCTCTGCCCCGGACCCCGCGCCTCAATCGCCGGCGGGGCTTGAATATTTCCCAGCCAGTCCAGCGTTCCGCCGCTGTCCTTCCCGCTCGCTCCCACCAGGTTCAGGAACGCCTCCTGCAAGGAGTTCGCCTCGCCGCGGACCTCCGCCAGTGGTCCCTGCGCCCGGATGCGGCCCGCCGCCATCACGGCGACCCAGTCGCAGAGGGACTCGACGAGTTCCATGACGTGCGACGAGAAGACGACCGTCGCGCCGGAGTGCGTGTAGCGCTCCAGGACGCCGCGGATGGTCTGGGCGGAGACGGGGTCGACGCCCTCGAACGGTTCGTCGAGGAAGAGGACTTCGGGGTTGTGGAGGAGGGCCGCGGCGAGGCCGATCTTCTTGCGCATGCCGGTCGAGTAGTCGACGACGAGCTTGTTGGCGGCCCCGGCGAGGTCGAGTACGTCGAGGAGCTGGGCGGCGCGTTTGTCGACCTCCGCGCCGGGCAGGCCGCGCAATCTGCCGGTGTACGCGAGGAGTTCGTGGCCGGAAAGGCGTTCGAAGAGGCGCAGGCCCTCCGGGAGGACGCCGATGCGTGCCTTGACCTCGGCGGGGTCGGCCCAGACGTCGTGGCCCGCGACGTGCACGGTGCCCTGGTCGGGGCGGAGCAGGCCGGTGACCATGGAGAGCGTCGTGGTCTTGCCCGCTCCGTTCGGCCCGACGAGGCCGATGAACCGTCCGGCGGGGAGGGCGAGTTCGATGCCGGCCACGGCGGTCTGCTGACCGAACGACTTCCATAGGTCGTGTACGCGTACGGCTGCGGTTTCCTCGGCCGAGGTCAACTGTGCCCGCCCTTCGTCGTCTTCGTCCGTCCGGGCACGATACGTCGGTCGAGGGCGGGCCACCCGGAGGTGCTACCCGCGTCGGCCCTCGCGCCCGCACGCGTACGCCAGAGGGGAGATGAGTTCCTCCGCGTCGGGCAGCCAGCGGTTCGCGGCGGTCGGGCGGCAGGCCCACTGGGCGGCGCCGCGGCTGCCGAAGCGGGTCGGGGGAGCGGCGACGTACTGTCCCTCGCCGAGTGCGAGCAGGTCGAGGGAGGCAGGGGGCCAGCCGAGCTTGCGGACGAGGTCGGGGACCTTGACGGTCGCGCCGGGCAGCACGAAGAACTGCATGCGGCGGTCCGGGGTGCAGGTGACGGGGCCGAGGGTGAGTTCCATGCGCTCCATGCGGGCGAGGGCGAGGAAGCCTGCGGTCTCGGGGACGTCGATCGCGTCGAAGGTGCGTCCGGTGGGGAGGAGGATCGACGCGTTGGGCTGCTTCGACCACAGGCGGCGGGCCACGGTCGCGCTGCCGGTCGCCTGGTTCGCCCAGTCGGGGCGGGCGGGGTGTGCGCCGGGGGCGGGGCACTGGGGGGAGCCGCACGAGCAGCGCTGGACGCCGTCGCCGATCTCCAGCCAGGTGCCGGGGAACACGTCCCAGTGCCGCTCCTCCGCGTAGCGGACGGCGGTGTCCAGGAGCGAGTCGCCGCGCTGCTGGGGGATCTGTCCGGCGGCGGTGGCGGGTGGGCTGACGTCCGAGGTGCCTGCGATGGTCTCTTCCACGTCGTTCTCAACTCCAGCCGCCACGGAGGGTTACGGGCGCACGTGCGGGCGGGGCGGGAGCATCGTTCCCGCATGTGGGGCGCATGGGTGCATGGGTGGGGGCGCGCGGGCGAGGAGGCCCCGGGTCCTGGGTAGTGCCGGGAGACAGCGAGAACGGCGACGCGAACGAAAACGCTGCCGGGGTGGCGTCACAAGCGTCACGAACGCCACAAGGGCGGGTGGTTGCCACCCGTTTGTGGTGCATCTTCCGTTTCCACCCAGGGCAGTGATGATCCAACGACCGGCTGTTGACCGGCAGTCGGACACCCGGACGGGCACAGCAGGGGGTACGTCATGGCCGCACGGCCGCTCGTCGCGCGACAGCCCAATGAACGGCTGCAGGCGCTCATTCAGGAAGCGGGCTGTTCGAACGCGGGGCTCGCACGCCGGGTCAACATGTGCGGGGCGGAGCACGCGCTCGACCTGCGCTACGACAAGACGTCCGTGGCGCGCTGGCTGCGCGGGCAGCAGCCGCGCGGCAGGGCACCGGGGATCATCGCGGAGGCGCTGGGCCGCAAGCTCGGCCGCACGGTGACGATCGACGAGATCGGGATGGCCAACGGGAAGAACCTGGCCTCCGGTGTCGGGCTGCAGTTCTCGCCCACCGTGCTCGGCGCGATCGAGCAGGTCTGCGAGCTGTGGCGGAGCGACGTGGGGCGCAGGGACTTCCTGTCCGGCTCGTCCGTCGCGTCGTCGGCGCTCGTCGAGCCGAGCCGCGACTGGCTGATCTCCGTGCCGGACTCGCAGGTGGCTCGGACGGCCGGGCCGCGGGTCGGGCCCTCGGACGTGGCGGCGGTGCGGGCGATGACGCAGGCGCTGACCGACCTCGACCATCAGTACGGGAGCGGGCACGTCCGCCCTGTGGTCGTGCACTACCTGAACAGCGTGGTGAGCGGGCTGCTCGCGGGCTCGTACCGGGAGGCGGTGGGGCGTGAACTGTTCTCCGCCGTCGCGCGGTTGACGGAGCTCGCCGGGTACATGGCGATCGACACCGGGCAGCCGGGGCTCGCCCAGCGGTACTACATCCAGGCGCTGCGCCTCGCGCAGGCGGCCGGTGACCGTGGCTACGGCGGGTACGTACTGGCCGCGTCCATGAGTCACCTGGCGGCCCAGCTCGGCAATCCGCGCGAGATCTCCCAGCTCGCCCGCGCGGCTCAGGAGGGGGCGCGCGGGCGTGTGACGCCGCGCGCTGAGGCGATGTTCCACGCCGCCGAAGCGCGCGGCCACGCACTTCTCGGGGACGCGCGCTCGGCGCAGTCCTCGTCGTCGCGCGCGGTCGCCGCCATGGAACAGGCCGACGGGCGGGCGGGCTCCGGGGACGACCCGGTGTGGATCGCCCACTTCGACCACGCCTATCTGGCGGACGAACTGGCGCACTGTCACCGCGACTTGGGGCAGTCGCGGGACGCGGCGCGGTGCGCGCAGGAGTCGTTGGACGGGCATCCGGAGTCGCGTGCGCGCCGGCGCGCGATCGGCCTCGTGCTGCTCGCGACCGCGCAGGTGCAGCAGCGCGATGTGGAACAGGCCTGTCATACGGGACTTCGGGCCGTTGAGCTGCTCGGCACGGTGCGTTCGAACCGGGGAGCGGAATATCTGGATGACCTCAGGGAGCGTCTGGACCCGTTCCGTGAGGAGCCCGTGGTGCGGGAGTTCGGGGAGCGCGTGGAGCTCCAGGCGGCGTGAGCTGTGTCATAACGGGCAAGCCGACAGCCGGTTTTGTTAGTCGCGTCACTGGGGAGGCTTTCGGGGTTTGAGGTGCGTAGCAAGGGCGTGCGAAGACCCGGTAGCGTGAGCCGACGATTCCGACCCCCTACGTAGGAGTCTTACGGTGACGGAGCAGAGCGGGCAGAGTGGGCAGGGCGACAGCCCGCACCTTCCGCAGGCGCGGCAGGCGCACGAAGGTGTCGTGCTGCCTGCCGACGGCGGTGAGCCCCTGTTGCCGGGCACGTACGGCGACCAGGCGGGCCCGGCGGGCGCGAGCCCGTGGGGGCAGCCGTGGGGGCCGGAGTCCCAGCAGGCGCACAACGCCGGGCCGATGCCGACCTACGACGGGTCCATGCCCACGTACGAGTGGGGCCAGCCGCAGGGTTCCGCGCCGATGCCGCCCGCGCCGCCGCAGGACGCCGGGGCGCTGCCGCCCCAGTCGTACGGGGGTGCTCTGCCCCAGCAGCCGCCCGCGCAGGCGCTGCCGCAGCAGTACCCGGAGGCGGGGCCGCTGCCGCCCGCGGCTCCCGCTCCCGGCGCCTACGACGGGGACGCCACGCAGTACATATCCCCGGCCGCCCAGCAGCAGGCCGCCCAGCACGCGGCGGGCCCCGGGCTGCCGCCGGAGGCACCCGCTCCGGACGCCACGCAGTTCCTGGGCCGCGCGCAGCCGATGCCCGACGCGGCGCCGCCCGGCCACGCAGGCTCCGACAGTGAGGCCACGCAGTACATCCCGCCGGTGCCGGGCCAGCCGATGCCGGGCCAGCCCATGCCGGGCGGCGGGCCGATGCCCGGCCAGGCGATGCCCCCGCAGGACCAGGGTTACGGCGTGCGTCCCGGGACGCCCGGTGAGCGGCCGCCGCCGGCCGAGTTCGACGCCCTGTTCCGCACGGAGCCGGAGGGCGGCGCCGCGGCGACGCAGCAGATGCCGCGCTTCGACCCGCAGACGGCGCAGGCCGGACCCGGCGGACCGGGCATGCCGGGCAGCATGACGCCGCCCCCGCAGCAGTACGGATACCAGCCCGAGCCGCCCCCGCGCGGCGGCAAGACCCGCACCGGGTCCAAGGCGCCGCTGATCGCCGCGGTCGGCGTGGCCATCCTCGTCGTGGGTGTCGGCGCGGGCGCCATGCTCAGCGGTGGGGACGACGACAAGAAGACGGAGGCGACGAAGAACGTGTCGGACTCGGCGCCCGCCTCCGAGTCGCCCTCGCCGTCCGTGGACCCGGCCAAGGCGCAGGCCGTCGAGCTCGACAAGCTGCTCGGCGACTCCAACAACAGCCGCTCCGCCGTGGTGCGTTCGGTCGCGAACATCGGCGGCTGCAAGGCGCTGCCGCAGTCCTCGAAGGACCTGCGTGGCGCGGCGAACCAGCGCAACGACCTGGTGACGCGCCTGGGCTCGCTCCAGGTGGACGAGCTGCCCGAGCACGCGCGCCTCACCGCCGCGCTCACCAGCGCCTGGAAGGCCTCCGCGTCCGCGGACAGCCACTACGCGAAGTGGGGCGACCAGGTCGCCGCCAAGAAGCGCGTGCTGTGCAAGAAGGGCCACGCGAAGCCGACGTCGGAGCGCAGGGCGGGCGACGCGGCGAGCGGCACGGCGTCCAAGGAGAAGCAGCAGGCCGCGAAGTTGTGGAACCAGATCGCGAGCAAGTACGGGCTGACCCAGCGCTCGGCCGTCCAGCTCTGACGGCCCGGCGCCCGGCCGCCGGAGTCCTGCCGGTCCGGCGCTCGGCCTCCGAAGCTCTGACCGCCCCCTTCGGGGCCGTGGCGGTCAGGGCAGCCTGGCGAGCGTGTCCGTGACGTCCACCGAGGTCTTCCTGGTCGCCTTGAGCCGCCCTGAGACCACCTTCTGGAAGGTCACCCGCGCGTTGACCAGGCGCGGGAAGTCGCCGACGGTCGACATGTGGCCGTAGCCCCAGCGCAGCGGCGGGGTGAGCCCGCCCGTCGTCACCTTCAGGTCGTCGTCGAGGGCGGTGCGCACGGTGCGCGAGGTGACCGCGCCGTCGCCGAGCGACTCGACGACCTGCCGCAGCACCTCGTACGCGATCCAGGTGGTCTGCACGCCCGCGTCCGCCGGGTCGATCCGGTTGTCGCCGAAGGCCTGCTCGTTGATGGCCCGCTTCATGGGGGCCCAGCGCTTGTCGTTCGACGCCGGGTACCAGCCGGTGACGTAGGCCCCTTCGTACGGGCTCTCGGCGCCACCGGTGCGGTCGATGGCGGTCTGGTCGACGCTGCCGAGGACGGTGGCGGTGTGCACCGAGGGGTAGTCCTCGCGCAGCCGCCGGAACGAGTCGAAGAACGTGTTCGTGCGCTCCCCGAGCACCGCCGCGACACAGCCCTCGCCCTGGGGCGCCCGGCTCGCGGTGTCGAGGGCGCGGCGGGCCTGGTCGGCGTAGTCGGTGGCGTCGTCGTCGGCGAGCATGTCGACGGCGCCGGGGCGCTGGTGGAGCGCGAGGCCGGAGTCGAGGAGCGGCGCGAGCTGGTCGCCCGCGATGGAGTCGGGGCGGATCAGGACGGTGCGGGCGCAGTCCTCGGCCAGCTGGCGCCCGTTGCCTGCGAGGAGGGCGGCCTGGCCGCCGTTGACCGGGTACGACAGCGGGCTGGTGAACTCCGCCTCGGTGGCGCCGTAGCCGCCTATGTAGGGGATGCCCGCGGACTCCAGCGGGGGCAGGAAGGCGTTCGAGTGCTGGCTGTACGAGCCGACGACCGCGACGGCGTCGTGCTGGACGGCGGAGCGGGCGCAGCGGGCGGCGTCCACGCTGTCGTTGTGGTCGTTGCAGGTGAGGACCTTCAGGGGGCGGCCGCCGATGCCGCCGTGGGCGTTGATCCAGCGGGCGTAGGCCCGCGCCATGGCGGGCATCCCGGGCATGTTCGTCGCCTTGGTCTTCTCCGGCGCCCAGGTCATGACGGTCACCGGCTGTTCACCCGCGCCCTTGGCGTCGCCGCCCGGGACGAGCCCGCAGCCGGCGACCAGTGCGGAGCTCAGGAGCACGGCCGCGGTGCTCAGGTGGCTTCGGGGGATGCGGTTACGGGTACTGAGGCGCCTGCCGGTCATGTGCCCGCACGATTCCTCCGTGCCGCCAACGGTCGAGTGACCCGCGGGCAACGCATGGTGACGATGAGGTGAATTGCGGGGGTCGTGCGGGGTCCCGGGTGTCGGGACGTACGATCGATGACCGTGCAAACCTCGGACAAGTCTTCCCGTCGCGGCCGTCGCTCCACGAAGATGGGCGGCATGCCACTCAACGACATGCCGTGGTGGCGCTGGCGCAGCAACGTGCGTTCCGCGCTGCACATGCTCTCCGACCCGGCGTTCCAGCGGGACGTCTGGCAGGCGGGCGTGGACGGATACGGAGATGTGACCGACGCCGTGTACCGCCTGGTCGAGGACACCTGGCTGGACAACTGGTCGGCCGAGAAATACGTCGGGACGATCTTCCGGGACTCGCAGGAGGCGGCGCTCGTCGACGCCGCCGTGCTCCGGGTGCTGCGGATCATGCACCAGGTGGGCCCCGACGCCCCGGTCGCCGCGTACCTCAACCACGAGGGCTGGCCCGAGGCGGTCCGTGCGGCCCGCGACGCCCATGTGAGGCTCGCCACGAGCGACGCCGAGGACCCGGACACGGCCCCGCAGACCCTCGAGGTGCTGCGGATCATGACGCGGGCGGCCTAGCGCGTCGTGCCGGGCGTTTAGGCTTGGCGCATGAACGCGCAGTCCGCCGCCACCGGTCCCGAGCAGTACGTCCTCACCCTCTCCTGCCCCGACAAGCAGGGCATCGTGCACGCCGTGTCGAGCTACCTCTTCATGACCGGCTGCAACATCGAGGACAGCCAGCAGTTCGGCGACCACGACACAGGTCTGTTCTTCATGCGCGTCCACTTCAGCGCGGACGCCCCCGTGAGCGTGGAGAAGCTGCGCGCCAGCTTCGCCGCGATCGGCGACTCGTTCCACATGGACTGGCAGATCCACCGGGCGTCCGACCGCATGAAGGTCGTGCTCATGGTCAGCAAGTTCGGCCACTGCCTGAACGACCTGCTGTTCCGCGCGCGGATCGGTGCGCTGCCCGTGGACATCGCGGCCGTCGTCTCGAACCACACGGACTTCGCCGAGCTGGTCGCCTCGTACGACATTCCCTTCCACCACATTCCGGTGACGAAGGAGACGAAGGCGCAGGCCGAGCAGCAGGTGATCGACCTGGTGCGGGCCGAGGGCGTCGAGCTGGTCGTGCTCGCGCGGTACATGCAGGTGCTGTCGGACGACCTGTGCAAGCAGCTCAGCGGGCGGATCATCAACATCCACCACTCGTTCCTGCCGAGCTTCAAGGGCGCGAAGCCGTACCACCAGGCGCATGCGCGGGGTGTGAAGCTGATCGGTGCGACCGCGCACTATGTGACCGCCGACCTCGACGAGGGGCCGATCATCGAGCAGGAGGTCGAGCGGGTCGGGCACGATGTCACGCCCGACCAGTTGGTGGCGATCGGGCGGGACGTCGAGTGCCAGGCGCTGGCGCGGGCCGTCAAGTGGCATGCGGAGCGGCGGATTCTTCTGAACGGGCGGCGGACGGTCGTCTTCGCTTAATCAAGCCCCTGCGGCGATTGAGCAGCGGGGTCCGGGGCAGAGCCCCGAATCTTTCGCCCCGTCGGCGTTGACGTCTCGGGGCTCTGCCCCGGGCCCCGCGCCTCAATCGCCGGCGGGGCTTGATCTGCCTACAGCCGGCTCAAGCCGGCCGTCGCCGACAGGACCTCTCTGATGGCCTCCCGGTCGCCGACCTGGCCGGCCGCCGCTTCCTCCGGGAGGACGTGGCCCGCGGCGAGGCGGCAGAATTCGACGCCGTCGAGGGCGACATGCGCCACCTCCCGCTCGTCGGAACCCGTCGCCGCGGGGGAGTCGAGGGCGATCAGCCACTCGCCGCCGCCCGCCCCCTCGACCTCCAGGCGCAGGCTGCGGCCGGGCCGCCCCGCACTGATGAGCTCCTTGGCGGGGGCCGCGAGGCCGGTGCGGCGGCGCGCGGCCAGGGAGCCGGGGAGCAGCCGGGCGGCGAGGTCGATCATCCGGTTGAGGTGGCGCGGGGCCGGGGCCTCGTACGGGTAGTCGACCGCGTCCGCGATGTCACCGGCGTGGATCCAGCACTCGAAGGCTCGGTCGATCATGGCGTCGCGCAGCGCGAGCTCGAAGTTGCCGTACGAGACCGGGAGTTGGCCGGAGCCTCCGGAGCCGCCCGTGTCCGAGCCCGCGAACGACACCGTGCGGATCACGGAGTGCGACTGCTCGCGCCAGGGTGCCCGCACCGCGCGCGTGGGCGGGAAGTAGGACGCCTGCCAGTACGCCTTGGTGCGCGCGGTCGGGTCGAGGTCCTGCGGCGCCGGGTCCTCCAGGCCGATGGCCCGGGCGACCAGGCCGTCGACGCTGGTCAGGTGGGAGATCACCCCGGCCACCGTGGTCTTCTTGGCGACCTGCTCCGCGCCCTCGTACCAGCGCAGCCGCACCGGCGCGTGCCATTCGCCGTCGCCGATGTCCTGGAGCAGCGCGTCGAGCCGGGCGGTCTCCGCGTCGTACGGGGTGGCCCAGCCGGGGACGGGGATGCGGGCGGGGCGCCGGGTGAGGCAGCCCTCCAGGACGCGGGAGCGCAGCATCGGATCGAGGTCCAGGCTCTCCTCGGCGTGCAGCAGGCCCACCGCGTCGCGCAGCCGCAGCGCCTCCTCGGCGCAGGTGCCGCAGCCGCCCAGGTGGACGTCGACGGCGGCCGCCTCCTCGGGGGAGCAGGCGGCCAGCGCCCAGGCGCCGAGCAGCGACTTGAGGACGCGGTGCTCCAGGACGGGCGGCTCGGCCGCCGGCACGTCGGGCAGCGGTCGGCCGGTGTCCTCGACGGAGGCGCGGGGCGTCGGTATCCACGGCCGGTCCGCCGGGCCGCCGGTCCCCTCGGGCTCCTCCTCGTAGGGGTCGAACCGGTCCGGTCCGTTCGCCGCGCTCACGCCGGCCTCCCGTAACCGCGGCCGGGAGGTGTGCCCGTGTTGTGGGCCGTCGAAAGGAGTTGCAGGCCGAGGCGGAGCCTGCGGCGGGCCTCGTCCTCGGTGACGCCGAGGTCGGCGGCGGTCTGGCGGTAGTCACGGCGCTGGAAGTACGCGAGGTCGAGCGCCTCGCGCAGCGGGGCGGGCATGGACGTCACGATGTAGTCGGCGCGGGCCGCTGCGGAGGCGTGACGCACCTTGCGCTCCAGGTCCTCGGTCGTGCCGAGCCCGGTGCGCACGAGGGCGGCGGACTCGGTCTGGCGCAGGCGCTGCACCGCGTGCCGGTGGGTGAGGGTGGCGATGAAGGAGCGCAGCGGGCCCTGCTTCGGGTCGTAGGACTCCGGATTCTCCCAGATCTGCGTGAACACGTCACGGGTGATCTGGTCGGCCGCCGTCTCGTCATCGAGCACGCGGTGCGCCAGTCCGTGCACCAGCGAGGCGAACCGGTCGTAGAGCTCGCCGAGCGCCGCCGCCTCCCCGTGGGCCAGGCGCTGCTGCATCCTGCGGTCCCAGCGGGACGGGGTGTCCTTGGGCATGGGGCCCCCTCACCGACTGCCCGAACTACTTGCCTTCTACTCGAATGTAACTGTCGACGCCGACAGCGCACGCCCCTTTGCCGCATTGTGCGCCCCTGGGGAGCAGTAGGTGGTAAAGACCATCCGCCGCCCAGAAACGGGCCGAGCGATTTGGTTCACATGTGCCCGGCCAGGGCTTAACCAGGCCATATGTGATAGGTCTGCGGGAGTGTTTCATCCCGGTGCGGCAGGGCAGCCGCGCAGAAGAAACGTAGGGACAGATTCCGGATCGTCGATATTCCCGAACGAGAGGCGTGGCGCGTGGCGCTCAAGGTGACCGAGTCAGGGCAGGGCGACTGGGCCGTCGTGTGCGTGTCGGGCGAGATGGACCTGGTGACGTCCCCGGCGCTGCGCCAGCAGGTGCACGAAGCGGTGGCGGACGGCCGCCGCAGTGTGGTCCTCGACCTTTCCGACGTGCTGTTCTGTGATTCCAGCGGCGTCGGTGTGCTGATCGCGGCGCGGCGGCTCATGCGCTCCTGCCAGGGCCGGCTGCGCCTGATCCTGCCGGCCCAGGGCGCGGTCGACGGCTCGCACGTGAACCGCGTGCTCGGCGCCCTCGGCGTCCGCCGCCTCTTCGACGTCTACCCGGACGTCGCCTCGGCGGTGGACGAGGACGCCGCTCCCATGTCGGCGTAACGGCTTGTACCGGATTTTCACCGGCCTTGACACAATCGCCGCAGTTCGGGGCGTGCGCGCACGGGACCGTCGTACGCTCCGTTGCGTAACACCCAACGACCCGAGAGGCGGCACATGAGCATGGACGAGCGGAGGATCGCGGCCCGGTTCGCCGGCTTCGACCAGGACGGCAACGGATACATCGACCGCGAGGACTTCTACGTCGCCGCGAAGGCGCTGCTCGCCGAGTTCGGTGTCACGGCACGCTCCGGCGAGGGGCAGTCGCTGTTCGCGGGGGCCGAGGCGTTCTGGCAGGGCATGGCGGGGATCGCGGACGTCGACGGGGACCAGCGGGTGACCCGCGAGGAGTTCGTGACCGGGGCCGTGAAGCGGTTGCGGGACAATCCCGACCGGTTCGCCGAGATCGCCCGCCCGTTCCTGCGGGGCGCCCTCGCGGTGGCCGGTGCGGATGCGGACGGGGTCGAGCCGGACACCGCGCGGCGGGTGCTCGGTGTGTTCGGGGTGGAGGCGGATGTGGCGCGGGCGGCGACGGATGCGCTCGTCGCGGACGGCGCCGGCCGGATCTCGGAGGATGCGGCCGTCCGGGCCTTCGCGCGGTACTTCACCGTCCCGGAATAGCCGGATCGACGTTGCGGCCTGGGGCTCTGCCCCAGACCCCGCTGCTCAATCGCCGCAGGGGCTTGAATGGCTCACCCGCCGCCGGGGCCTCATTGACTGAAGCGCTCGCGGAGTTTGTACTTGAGGACCTTGCGCAGGGTCTCGTTGCGCGGGAGTGCCTCCAGGATTTCCACCTGTTCCGGCAGCTTGAACGTGGACAGGCCCTGGTCGCGCAGGTATGCGGTGAGTTCCGGCAGGGTCAACGGGGCCTGTCCCGGGCGCAGTTCGAGGGCCGCGCACACCCGTTCCCCGCGTTCCGCGTCGGGGAGGCCGATCACCGCCGCGTCCTGGATCGCGGGGTGTTCGTGGAGCAGGTCCTCGATCTCCTTCGCCGAGATGTTCTCGCCCTTGCGGATGATGACGTCCTTGGCGCGGCCGGTGAGGACCAGGTGGCCCTCGGGCAGCAGATGGCCCAGGTCGCCGGTGATCAGGAAGCCGTCCGCGTCGAAGGCGTCCGCGGTCTGGCGCGGGTCCAGGTAGCCCTGGCAGACGGCCTCGCCGCGCAGCCGTACGTCGCCGTCGACGCCGGGCGGCACCTGCTTGCCCTCGGCGTCGACGACGCGGATCTCCATGCCCTCCGGCGGGCGGCCCTCTGTCGTCGCCAGGTTCTCCGCCGTGTCGTCCGGGGCGCCCATCGTGATCATCGGGACTTCCGTCATGCCGTATCCGTGGGTGAGCTGGACGTCCATCTCGCGGACCACCGAGTGGTAGACCTCCGGCGGTTTCGGGGCCCCGCCGCCCGCGAGCAGGCGCAGCGTCGGGATCAGTTTCTCGTCCGGCTGCTTGCGCTGTTCGGTCAGGAACATCGAGTAGAAGGCCGTGGAGCCGCCTGCCACGGTGACGCCGTGCCGCCGGTACTCGTCCAGCGAGTCCGGCATCGCGAAGTGCTCGAACATCGCCGCCGGGAAGCCGTACAGGAGCAGCATCACGGTGTAGTCGGGGCCCGCTATGTGCGCGAACGGGAAGGCCATCGAGCCGACGTCGGACGCGGACAGGTGCAGCGCGTGCGCGAGGCAGGAGCCGCCCGCGATGAGCGAACGGTCCGTGTGCAGCACGCCCTTGGGGTCGGACGTGGTGCCCGAGGTCCAGTAGATCCAGCGGACGTCCGTCCCGGAGGCGGGTGGCGGGGGCAGGACGGCCGGGTCGCCCTCCGGCAGGTTCTCGTACGCCTCGAAGACGCCGCGTGCGCCGAGGCGGCGTGCCATGCCGGTGTGGTCGAAGCCGCGCCACACGCCCGGCGTCGCGAAGAAGTCGGCCTTCGACTCCCGTAGCGCGAAGCCGACTTCGCGGTCCCGGTAGAAGGGGATGATCGGCGACTGCACCGCCCCGATGCGGGCGAGCGCGAAGGAGAGCAGGGCCGTCTCGATACGGGTCGGGAGCTGCCAGGCGACCACGGTGCCGGGGCGGATGCCCAGGTCGTACAGGCCGGCCGCCACGCGCTCGCCGCGCTCGCGCAGCTCGCCGAAGGTCAGGGCGCGGTCGCCCTGGAGGAAGACCGGTCGGTCGGGGGTGAGTGCGGCGCGGCGTTCGACCAGCTCCCAGAGCGTGCGGGAGGCGCCCAGGGCGTGTGCGGTGTCGGTCATCTCCATACCCCTTCACGGCCGGTGCCGTCACCTGACGGGTTGTCAGATCTGGCCGAGAGCGTAAGTCCGCGCTCCTTGTCGGTCCAGGGGTGCGGGGCTAGCCTGCTTTCTGACGGGTCATCAGATACGGCGAGGGGCTGAACACTCATGACGGAACTGCCGCGCATCGTCAGCGTCGACGACCATGTGATCGAACCGGCCCACCTCTTCGAGACCTGGCTGCCTGCCAAGTACCGGGACAAGGGGCCGAAGCCGCTGACCGAGGGAATCGGTGAACTCGCCTACGTGGCGGGCAAGTACCAGATCACGATGGATCCGGCGGGGCCGCCCACGGACTGGTGGATCTACGAGGACCTCAAGTTCCCGTACAAGCGCAACATCGCGGCCGTCGGCTTCGACCGCGACGACATGACCCTGGAAGGGATCACGCGGGCCGAGATGCGGCGCGGGTGCTGGGATCCGAAGGCGCGGCTCGCCGACATGGACCTCAACCACGTCGAGGCGTCCCTCTGCTTCCCGACCTTCCCGCGCTTCTGCGGCCAGACCTTCGCGGAGGCGCACGACAAGGAGGTCGCGCTCGCCTGCGTGCGCGCCTACAACGACTGGATGGTCGAGGAGTGGTGCGGGGACAGTGGCGGCCGGCTGATCCCGCTGTGCATCATCCCGCTGTGGGACATCGACCTGGCCGTCGCGGAGATCCGGCGCAACGCCGCCCGGGGCGTGAAGGCCGTGACGTTCTCCGAGATCCCCACCCACCTGGGGCTCCCCTCGATCCACTCCGGGTACTGGGACCCGTTCTTCGCCGTCTGCCAGGAGACCGGGACGGTCGTCAACATGCACATCGGGTCCTCGTCCCAGATGCCGGCCGCGTCCCCGGACGCGCCGCCCGCCGTCCAGGCCTCGCTCAGCTTCAACAACGCGATGGCCTCGATGATGGACTTCCTGTTCAGCGGGGTGCTGGTCAAGTATCCGCGGCTCAAGCTCGCGTACAGCGAGGGGCAGATGGGCTGGATCCCGTACGCCCTTGAGCGCGCGGACGACGTGTGGGAGGAGCACCGCGCGTGGGGCGGTGTCCGGGACCTGATCCCCGAGCCCCCGTCCTCGTACTACTACCGGCAGATCTTCTGCTGCTTCTTCCGCGACAAGCACGGGGTGGCCTCGCTCGACACCGTCGGCCGGGACAACGCGACGTTCGAGACGGACTATCCGCACGTCGACTCGACCTTCCCGAACACCAAGGAGGTCGCCCTCGACCACGTGAAGGGCCTCGACGACGAGACGATCTACAAGCTGATGCGCGGCAACGCCATCCGCATGCTCGACCTGGACCTGGACAAGTAGGGCGACCGCCTCATGGACCTCACCTACACGGACGAGGAAGAGGGATTCCGGGCGCGGCTCCGGGAGTGGCTGGGCGGCGTGCTGCCCACGCTGCCGCCTAAGCCGTCGCCCGGCGACTGGCCGGGCAGACGCACGTACGACATGGGCTGGCAGCGGCGCCTGTACGACGCCGGGTACGGGGACGTGCACTGGGACGCCTCGCCCACCAAGCGGCTCATCTTCCTGGAGGAGACCGAACGGGCGGGCGCGCCCTACGTGGGCGCGAACTTCGTCGGGCTGCTGCACGCCGGGCCGACCATCGCCGCCGAGGGGAGCGCCGAGCAGCGGGACCGCTGGCTCGCGCCGATCCTGCGCGGCGACGAGGTGTGGTGCCAGGGGTTCAGCGAACCGGACGCCGGGTCCGACCTGGCGGCGCTGCGGACGAAGGCCCGGCGCGAGGGCGACGAGTACGTGATCAGCGGCTCGAAGATCTGGACCTCGCACGCCGAGGTCGCCGACTGGTGCGAACTCCTCGTCCGCACCGACCCTTCGGCGCCCAAGCACCGCGGCATCTCCTGGCTCGCCATGCCCATGGACGCCCCCGGCATCACGGTCCGGCCGCTGCGCACGCTCGCCGGGTCGACCGAGTTCGCCGAGATGTTCCTGGACGACGTGCGGGTGCCGGTCGGCAACCGGGTGGGCGAGGAGAACGACGGCTGGCGCGTCACCATGGTGACCCTGTCCTTCGAGCGCGGCACCGCGTTCGTCGGCGAGGTCGTCGCCTGCCGCCGCACCCTCGGCGAACTCGCCGCCCACGCGAAGAAGACCGGCCGCTGGGACGACGCCGTGCTCCGCCGCGAACTCGCCCTGCTGTCCGCCGAGTTCAGCGCCCTGTGGCGACTCACCCAGTGGAACGTGAGCGAGGCGCAGGCGACCGGCGGCGTGCCCGGTGTGGGCGGCTCGGTCTTCAAACTGCGGTACTCGCACGCCCGGCAGCGGCTCTACGACGCCGCCGCCAAGGTCCTCGGCGGCGCGGGCGCCCTCGACACCGGCCAGGAGTGGACGCTCGACCGGCTCTCCTCGCTGTCGTACACGATCGCCGCGGGCACCTCGCAGATCCAGCGCAACATCGTCGCTGAGCGCATCCTCGGGCTGCCCAAGTCCGCGAAGGGGGGACGGTAGACGTGCATTTCCAACTGACGGAGGAACAGCGGGCGTTGCGCGACGGCACGCGCGAGCTCCTGGCCGGACGGTTCGGGCGCGACGCGCTGCGGGCCGCGGTGGACGCGCCGGGGATCGACAGGGAGCTGTGGCGCGAGCTGGGCGAGGCGGGCCTGTTCTCGCTGTGCCTGCCGGAGGCCGACGGTGGCGTCGGGCTCGGCCTCCCGGACGCGGTGGTCGTGTTCGAGGAGGTGGGGCGGGCCCTCGTGCCGGGCCCGCTGGTGGCCACCTTCCTGGCTGCGGGCGAGGTGCCGGGCGCCGCGGCCGGTGAGGCGGTGGTGACGGCGCCGTACGGCACCCTCCTGCCGTGGCGGGACGACGCGGACGTGGTGCGCGGCGACGCGTCCACGGCCCGCCCGATCGCCTCGGCGGACCCGCTCACCCCCCTGCACGCCCTCCCGGAGCCCGCCCCCGTCCCGCTGGAGGCGACCCTCCTGTACGCCGCCGAACAGCTGGGCTCGGCCGGCCGCACGCTCGACATGGCGGTCCAACACGCCCGGGAACGCGAGCAGTTCGGATCGCCGATCGGCTCGTTCCAGGCGGTGAAGCACCTGTGCGCCGAGATGCTCGTACGGGTGGAGGTGGCCCGCGCCGCCGTGTACGCGGCCGCCGTCACCGCCGACCCGGTCGAGGTCGCGGCGGCGGAACTGCTCGCCGACGAGGCCGCCGTGCAGGGCGCCCGCGACTGCCTCCAGGTGCACGGCGGCATGGGCTTCACCTGGGAGGCCGACGTACATCTGCATCTGAAGCGGGCCTGGGTGCGGGCCGAGTTGGGCGGCAGCGCGAGGGGCGCCGAGGAGGTGCTCGCCGCCGCGCTCTGACCCCCGTACGAAGACGGCCGCGCGTCCGGAAAGCGAACGCGCGGCTGTCTGAGCGGAGGGCCTGAGCAAGGGTGCACGCACAGTGACCGTGCGTGGTTATCGGGTTGTGTCCTGCGCGGGGCTCGTCACGGCACGGAGTCGGCGTTCCGCTCCGGTACCTTGTGGCAGATGCGAGTGGTGCTGAACCCGAGCGACGGCTCCGGTGTTGCCTCCGAGGCGGCTCCGGAGCTCCGGATGTGCGCCGATCGCAGCGCAGGGCGGGGTTCTGCCCCCGTCTGTTCGACCCCCGGCGGGACGCGTCGCACAGTATGCCGCACGCGTACTCCTTCGCGCTGGAATATGCCCGAAGCGCTTGTTGGGGTGACTGAACGTCAACCATGCTGTGCCTCAAGGGGTTCACGTTCCGTGATCCCACTCGCTGGTCGGCACGGTAGGTGGCGCGAGGCAGTACTCCAGCGGTCCCGCCGGATTCGGATGGTGTGAGCGGTGCAGGTGCTTCAGGTTCAACTGGAGGTCGGGGCCGACCCCGCTGAGGTGGGGCGGGCCCGCAGGTGGGCGCGTTCGCGTCTCGCCGGTGCGGGCATAGAGGCCGACGAGTCCTTGGCGGAGACGCTGATTCTGATCGTCTCGGAGCTGGTCACCAACGCCGTGGTGCACACGGGGCATCCCGCGGTGCTGCGCATGGCGCTGCCCAGCGGTGTCCCCGCGGCGTGCCTCGGCACCGTCCGCGTGGAGGTCGCCGACACCTGCGAGCGGCCGCCGGCGCCGCGGCACGCGGACGGCGAGGAGACGAACGGGCGGGGGCTCGAACTCGTCGACGGGCTCGCGGACCGCTGGGGCTGGCGCCCCGAGGGGACCGGCAAGGCCATCTGGTGCGAGATCGACCAGTGCGCGGTCGCGACGAGCGGCGCGTTCCAGGGTGTGACCTACGAAGCGGTGTGACCGGGTGTGGAGCGGCGCGGGTCCCGCCGGGGCCCGCGCCGCTTCCTGTGTCCTTCCCCGTGCGCTTTCAGAAGATGGCGACCGGGGCCACCGGCGTCCCCGTACCGCCGATGAAGGGCTCCGGCATCGCCGACAGCAGGAACGAATACCGCCCGACTTCTCCACAGGCTGTGGACAGAGATTCCAGATTCCAGTTCTGGCCCTGGAGCATCCCCATCTCGACGAGGTCGAGCGCGTGCACGGGCAGCCAGAGGTTCTCGATCTCCGGCGGGAAGATCTCGAAGGTCAGGGTGTCGTTGGCGACCGCCGCCACGTCCCGCGCGTGGAACCACTCGGGCGTGCGCACGGAAAGGCCCGGTGACGGGTAGCCGTAGCCGTGCTTGTCCCCGGCCAGGTACACCTGGATCTGCCCGGTGCGTACGAGCACGATGTCGCCGGCCCGCACCGTCACCCGCCCGAACTCCGCGGCCTCGTCGAGGTCTTCGGGCGTGACGGCATGGTCCCCGGGCAGCCGGTCGAGGCCCTTCGCCGCCGCCACGTCAAGCAGCACACCGCGCGAGACGATGTACGGCGCCTTGTCGATGCCGCTGAACCGGGCGCCGTGGTGCGCCGTGATGGTGTCGGCGGGGCGGCCGTTGTAGAGCTTGCCGGAGTGCGAGACGTGGGTCAGGGCGTCCCAGTGGGTGGCCGCCTGGAGGCCCATCGTCACCGCGTCGTCGCTGGTGGCGACGGTTTCCGGGCCGAAGATCTCCTGGTTGATCTGCACCATCGTGTGGAACGGGTTGATGCGGCCGGGGATGAGGCCCGACTGCAAGCCGTCCTCCTTGAGGGGCAGCGCGAGCGGTACGCGGCGGCCCGTGCGGACCTCCGTGGCGGCCTCGCGCACACAGTCGTCGGTGACGAGATTCAGGGTGCCGATCTCGTCGGCCTCCCCCCAACGCCCCCAGTTGTTCACGCGTTTGGCGATGTCGTGGAACTCGGCGGGCAGGGGCATCGGGTCCTCCCGGGTCTTGTGTTCCGGCGGATGACAGGTCGTACACTCCGACCGAGTCGAAATCTAACGGGTCGTCAGAAACC
Source organism: Streptomyces sp. NPDC059897 (assembly GCF_042730865.1). Lineage (NCBI taxonomy): Bacteria > Bacillati > Actinomycetota > Actinomycetes > Kitasatosporales > Streptomycetaceae > Streptomyces > Streptomyces sp. NPDC059897. The sequence goes on from NZ_JBHWKQ010000003.1 coordinate 42,715, forward strand.
GCGGGAAGGGGCCGGGCATGGGGAACTTCTTGGCAGGCAAGGTCGTCGCCGTCACGGGAGCGGGGCGAGGCATCGGACGGGCGGTGGCGCTCGCGTGCGCCGCCGAGGGGGCGAAGGTCGTCGTCAACGACTACGGGGTGTCCATAGAGGGCGGCGAACCCACGTCCGACGTGGCGCTCGGCGTCGTCAAGGAGATCGAGGCGGCCGGCGGCACGGCGGTCGCCGTGGCCGACGACGTGTCCACGATGGCCGGTGGCCAGCGGATCGTGGACACGGCCGTGAACGAGTACGGGCGGATCGACGGGGTGGTGTGCGTCGCCGGGATCCTCCGCGAACGGATGCTGTTCAACATGTCCGAGGACGAGTGGGACCCGGTCGTCCAGACCCACCTCAAGGGCACCTTCACCGTCTTCCGCGCCGCGTCCGCCGTCATGCGCAAGCAGAAGACGGGCACGCTCATCGGCTTCACCAGCGGCAACCACCAGGGCTCCGTCGCGCAGGCCAACTACAGCTCCGCCAAGGGCGGCATCATCTCGCTCGTGCGCAGCGCGGCCCTCGGCCTCAACAAGTACGGCGTGACCGCGAACGCCGTCGCACCCGTCGCCCGCACCCGGATGTCGGCGAACGTGCCGATGGAGCTGAAGGAGATCGGGGAGCCGGAGGACGTCGCCGCCTTCGTCGTCTACCTGCTCAGCGAGCGGGCCCGCGAGGAGAAGATCACCGGGCAGGTCTACACGGTCGCCGGGCCGAAGATCGCCGTATGGGCGCAACCGCGCGAGCTGCGCGCCGGGTACGCGGACGGCGGGCCCTGGACGCCGGAGAAGATCGCGGACTTCCTGCCGGGGACGGTCGGCACCGACCCCATGCCGATGCTCGAACAGCTCCAGGAGATGGCGCGGGCGGCGGCCGCCAAGGAACGGCCCAACCAGTAACGGGGGTGGAGGGGCGTGGAGTTCGGCTTCGACAAGGCAGACACCGACGACACAGCCTTCCGGGGCGAGGTCCGGGAGTGGCTCGAGAAACATCTGGACGACCGGTTCACGGCCGCCGTGGGGCGCGGCGGCCCCGGCAGTGAGCACGAGGGCGGCGCCGAACGGCGCGCCTGGGAGCAGGAGCTGGGCACGGGCGGCTGGATCGGCATCGGCTGGGGCCGCGAAGGCTTCGGCAACCGGGTCGCCACGCTCACCCAGCAGGTCGTCTGGGCGGAGGAGTACGCGCGCGTGCGGGCGCCCGGCCGCTACGGACACATCGGCGAGAACCTCCTCGCCCCCACCCTCCTCGCGTACGGCACCGAGGAACAGCAGCGCCGCTTCCTGCCGCCGATCGCGCGCGGCGAGGAACTGTGGTGCCAGGGCTACAGCGAACCGGGCGCGGGCTCCGACCTCGCGTCCCTGCGCACGTCCGCGACCCGCGACAAGGACGGCCGCTGGCGGGTGACCGGGCAGAAGGTGTGGACGTCGCTCGCGCACGAGGCCGACTGGTGCTTCGTCCTGGCCCGCACCGACCCGGACGCGGGCCGCGAACGCCGTCACAAGGGCATCTCCTTCCTCCTCGTCCCCATGGACCAGCCGGACCACATCGACGTACGGCCGATCCGGCAACTCACCGGGACGAGCGAGTTCAACGAGGTGTTCTTCGACGGCGCCGTCGCCGAGGAGGTCGTCGGCGGCGAGGGCGAGGGCTGGAAGGTCGCCATGGGCCTGCTCGCGTTCGAACGCGGGGTGTCCACCCTCGCCCAGCAGATCGGGTTCGGCGAGGAGCTGCGGGCGGTCGTCCGCACGGCCGGCGCCAACGGCGCGCTCGACGACCCCCTCGTACGGGCCGGGCTCGTGCGCCTGTGGGCCGAGCTGCGCACGATGCGGTGGAACGCGCTGCGCACCCTCGGCGGCGCGCCCGACGCGGGCGCGCCGAGCGTCGCGAAGCTGCTGTGGGGCGGCTGGCACCAGCGGCTCGGCGAGCTGGCCCTGCGGGTGCGCGGCCCGGCGGCGGCCGTCGGTCCCGCGGACTGGACGCCCGACGCGCCCTACGAACTCGACGAGCAGCAGCGGCTGTTCCTCTTCAGCCGGGCCGACACGATCTACGGCGGCTCGGACGAGATCCAGCGCACCATCATCGCCGAGCGGGTGCTCGGCCTGCCCAGGGAGGGTGAGTCGTGAGGGGTGTTGTGTTCGACGGCCAACAGGCCGTTGTCGTGGACGACTTGGAGATACGGGACCCGGGCCCGGGGGAGGTGCTCGTCGGCGTCGCGGCGGCGGGCCTGTGCCACAGCGACCTGTCGGTGATCGACGGGACGATCCCGTTCCCGCGCCCGGTGGTCCTCGGGCACGAGGGCGCGGGCGTGGTGGAGGCGGTGGGCGCGGGCGTCACGCACGTGGTGCCCGGCGACCACGTGTCGCTGTCCACGCTCGCGAACTGCGGGGCCTGCGCGGAGTGCGACCGGGGGCGGCCGACGATGTGCCGCAAGGCGATCGGGATGCCGCAGAAGCCGTTCTCGCGGGGCGGCAAGGACCTCTACCAGTTCGCGTCGAACTCGGCGTTCGCCGAGCGGACCGTCGTGAAGGCCGTGCAGGCGGTGAAGATCCCCAAGGAGATCCCGCTGACCTCGGCGGCCCTGATCGGCTGCGGGGTCCTCACCGGCGTGGGTGCGGTCCTGAACCGGGCGCGGGTCGACCGCGGCGACACGGTCGTCGTGATCGGCACCGGAGGAGTCGGCCTGAACGTGCTGCAGGGCGCGCGGGTGGCGGGCGCGCTGCGGATCGTCGCGGTCGACACGAACCCCGCGAAGGAGGAGGTGGCCCGGCAGTTCGGCGCGACCGACTTCCTCACCGACGTCGGCGCCGTACGGGAGGTGCTGCCGGACGGCGCGGACCACGTCTTCGAGTGCGTGGGCCGGGTCGAGCTGATCCGGGCCGCGATCGACCTCCTCGACCGGCACGGCCAGGCGGTGATCCTCGGGATGCCGGCGGCGAAGGCGGAGGCGAGCTTCGTGCCCGCCGAACTCTTCCTCGACAAGTCCGTCCTCGGCTGCCGCTACGGCTCCTCGCGCCCGCAGCGCGACATCAAGCTGTACGCGGACCTGTACGCGCAGGGCCGGCTGCTGCTCGACGAGCTGGTCACGCGGACGTACCCGGTGGAGGCGTTCGGCTCGGCGGTCGCGGACGCGGAGGCGGGGAAGGTGGCGAGGGGAGTGCTCACCTTCTGAGGCCGGGGGTGCGGCGCCCCCGTCGGGCCGCACCCCTTCCAATCTGACGAACCGTCAGCTTCAATGGTGCGCATGATGGGACACGCAGGGATGGCGGCCACCGTCGTCCGCTACCTCAGGTCCGTCGGTGCTCCCACGGCGGAGCCGCCTCCCCTGGACGTGCTGCCGCGCCCCGATCTCCGGGCGGTCGGCGACGACGAGCGGGCGCCCGTCGACCCGGCCGAATTCCGCCGCGTACTCGGTGAGTTCGCGAGCGGTGTGACCGTGGTGACGGCGGACGACCCGGAGACGGGCGCGGCCGGATTCGCCTGCCAGTCCTTCGCGTCGCTGTCCCTCGACCCGCCGCTGGTGGCGTTCATGGTGGCGCGTACGTCGACGACCTGGCCGCGGATCGCGCGCGCCGGGTCGTTCTGCGTGAACGTGCTGGCGGACGGCCAGGGCGAGCTGTGCCGGGGTTTCGCGGTGAGCGGGGCGGACAAGTTCGCGGGCGTGCGGTACGACGCGGCGCCCGTGTCGGGGGCGCCGCGCATCGACGGGGTGGCCGCGTGGATCGACTGCGTGATCCACGCGGTGCACACGGGCGGGGACCACCTCATCGTGGTCGGCCGGGTGACGGCGCTGGGCGCGGAGGGGAACGGGGCGGGGCCGTTGGTGTTCCACCGGGGCGGGTTCTCGGGTCTACGGGACTGAGCGTGGCCTACGCGACTGAGGGTGCGGCGGCGGGGTCGGCCGCCCGGCCGCGCCGGATGATCAGCGACATCAGCGCCGCCGCCGCGCACAGCGCACCCGAGGCGTACCAGACGACGTCGTACGACCCGAAGACGTCCCGCGCCACACCACCCAGGAAGGCGACGACCGCGGCCCCCACCTGGTGCGATGCGAGTACCCAGCCGAACACGATCGCGCTGTCCTCACCGTAGTGCTCGCGGCACAGGGCGATGGTCGGCGGCACGGTCGCCACCCAGTCCAGGCCGTAGAAGACGATGAAGAACAGCATCGGCGGCCGGACCTCCGGCGCGAGCAGCATCGGCAGGAACAGCAGCGAGACGCCGCGCAGCGCGTAGTACACGGCGAGCAGCCGGCGCGCCTCGATCCGGTCGGTGAACCAGCCCGACGCGACCGTCCCCACGACGTCGAAGACGCCGATGACGGCGAGCAGTGAAGCGGCCGTGGTGATGGGCATGTGGTGGTCGTGCGCTGCGGGCACGAAGTGCGTCTTGACCAGGCCGTTCGTGGAGGCGCCGCAGATCGCGAACGTCCCGGCGAGCAGCCAGAACGGCCCGGTGCGGGCGGCCTTCACCAGCACGGTCACGGCCCGCTTCCCCGCTCCCCGTACGGGCGCGGGCTTCGGCACGAACTCCTTTGCCCCGTACGGTTCGACGCCCACGTCGGCGGGGTGGTCGCGCAGCAGCAGCCACACCAGCGGGACGACGGCGAGCGCGGACAGGGCCACGGTGACGGCGGCGGGCCGCCAGCCGTGCCGGTCGACGATCCAGGACAGCAGCGGCAGGAACACCAGCTGCCCGGAGGCCCCGGCGGCGGTCAGCACGCCGGTGACCAGGCCCCGCCGGGCGACGAACCAGCGGTTGGTGACGGTGGCGGCGAAGGCGAGCGCCATCGACCCGCTCCCGAGCCCGACCAACACGCCCCAGTACATGACCAGTTGCCAGGCGGCCGTCATCCACACGGTGAGCAGCGAGCCGCCGGCTATGACGGTCAGCGCGACGGCGACGACCTTCCGTATCCCGAACCGGTCCATGAGCGCGGCGGCGAACGGGGCGGTGATCCCGTACAGCGCGAGATTCACGGACACGGCGAAGCCGATGGTGCCGCGCGACCAGCCGAACCCGGTGTCGGGGTCGTGCAGCGGCTCGATGAGCAGCCCCGGCAGCGAGGCGAAGGCGGCGGCGCCGACGATCGTCACGAAGGTGACGGCGGCGACGGCCCAGGCGCGGTGGGGACGGCGTCTCGGGCGGGTGCCGGGCCGGGTGCCCGGCTGCGGCTCCGGCTGGGTCTGCGTCTGCGTGTCGGTCACCTGAGCAGCTTCGGGGATCTCGTCCCGCGGAACGAGTGGCCCGAATGCCATCCTTCGCTAGGATCGGGCCATGGCCTCCCGTAGTGAACGGCACACCCCGCACCGTGTCGCGGTACTCGCCCTCGACGGCCTCATCCCCTTCGAGTTCGGCATCCCGCAGCGCATCTTCGGCCGCGCGCGCGACGCGGCGGGGCGGCGGCTGTACGAGGTGGTGACCTGCGCGGTCCGCGAGCCGGGCCGCGTCCGGACGGACGCCGACTACGCGATCCACGTCGAGCACGGCCCGGAGACGCTGGGGTCGGCGGACACGGTGATCGTCCCGGCGTCGTACGAGATGGGCCCGGTCTACGAGAAGGGCGTCCTGACGCCGGAGCTGGAGGCAGCCCTCGCCTGGATCCGCCCCGGAACCCGCATGGTCTCCATCTGTACCGGCAGCTACGTCCTCGCCGCGGCGGGGGTGCTCGACGGGCGGCCCGCGACCACGCACTGGGCGGACGCCGACCACTTCCAGGAGCTCTTCCCGCACATCAAGGTCGACCCGAACGTCCTGTTCATCGACGACGGCGACGTGCTGTCATCGGCGGGCGTCGCGGCGGGCATCGACCTGTGCCTGCACCTGGTACGACGCGACCACGGCGCGGCCGTCGCCAACGACGTGGCGCGCCGCACCGTCGTACCGCCGCACCGGGACGGCGGCCAGGCCCAGTACATCGAACGCCCGCTCCCGGAAACGACGTTGGCGTCCACCGCGCGCGCCCGCGCGTGGGCCATCGAGCACTTGGGCGAGCCCATCCAGCTCCGTGACCTGGCCGACCGCGAATCCCTGTCCGTCCGTACGTTCACGCGCCGCTTCCGCGAGGAGGTGGGCGCGAGCCCCGGCCAGTGGCTGACGGGCCAACGGGTGGACCGGGCCCGGCACCTGCTGGAGACCTCCTCCGCCTCCATGGACGACATCGCCCACCAGTCCGGCTTCGGCACGGCCCAGTCCATGCGCCAGCACTTCCACGCGTCGGTGGGGGTGACACCGACGGCCTACCGGAGGACGTTCCGGGCGGGGGCGGCGGGGTGAGGGGTGGGGGCCCGGTTACGGGAGGCGGGCGCCTCGGGAGTCGGCGATGCGCAAGGTCTGCGTCAGGGATTCGGTCAACCGTCGCGCGATGAAACGGAGTTCGATCGCCGCCACGTCCACGTCGACCAGCAATCCGCTGGACAACGCCAACACCTCACGCGCGTCCACCAGTTGCTCGTACTCGATCCGGTCCGCCAACCGCGAAAGATGACCGTCCGGGTTGTCCGTCACCAGGTACGCGGAGCACCCGTTCTCGCCCGGCCAGGGCAGAAGTCGCGCGCTCATCGTGCGCCTCCCGCCGCCGGGATGCGGACGCCGTGGATGTAGCGGGGGCCGGTGTCGATGCCCAATGTGGCGAGGTAGAGGGCCCGGCGGCGTTCGCGTTGGCGGCGGTGTTCCAGCACCCAGGCCAGGATTCGAACGATAAGGTCCAGCATGTCGGCGCCTCCTGTGTGGCGTTGGCCATGCCCCCGGGCCGGTTGCAGCGGTCGCGGGGGTCAGCCTTTGGCTGACGCGCCAACTCTATGCAGACCTGCGCACAGGTGTGGTCAAATCCTGGAGATGATCAGATACGTGCAGGTGCATGCGCAGAGGTGAAGCAATACGGTCACTGTGTGGACTACGAGATTGACCGCACCCGCATCGTCTGGCGTCAGATCGCCGCCGTACTGGCGCACCGCATCGCGACCGAGGAGTACCCGCTGGGGAAGCGATTCCCCTCGGTCGCGGACGTCGCCGCCGAGTTTGACGTGTCCACGAGTACCGGGCAGAAGGCCCTCTACCAGCTCCGCGACGCCGGGCTCCTGAGGATGGAGCATGGGCTGGGAACCTTCGTTGACGACGGTGGCCCGGAACTGGCCAAGGCCGAACCCTTCGGCCCGCTCCCGAAGCCGAGTGGCGGCCGCACCAAGTAGCCAACGGACTGTGACGGGAAATGACGGCCCAGCCGTCATTTCCCGTCACAGTCACGCGCTCAACCGCCTCAGCGGCCCCGGAACTCCGGCTTCCGTCGCTCCACGAAGCTCGCGACGCCCTCGTTTGCGTCGTAGGTGGTCATGTTCAGCTCCTGGGCCGTGGCCTCGGCCGCGAAGGCCGTGGTGCGGTCGGAGTCGAGAGAAGCGTTGATCAGGGACTTGGTCAGGGCCAGCGCACGCGTGGGGCCCGACGCGAGGCGTTCGGACCAGTCGCGGGCCGTTTTGGCCAACTGGTCGTCCGGGACGACCCTGTTGACCAGGCCGAGGCGTTCCGCGTCGGTGGCGGGCAGGGCGTCGCCGAAGAACATCAGCTCCTTGGCGCGCTGCGGGCCGATCAGGCGGGGGAGGAGGTAGGCGCCGCCGCCGTCCGGGACGAGGCCGCGGCGGGCGAACACCTCGATGAAGCGCGCCGACTCGGCCGCCAGGACCAGGTCGCAGGCGAGCGCGAGGTGCGCGCCGATGCCGGCCGCCGTGCCGTTGACCGCCGCGAGCACCGGCTTCTCGCAGTCCTGGACCGCGGCGATCAGCCGCTGCGCGCCGAGGCGGATCATGCGGGCGACGTCGCCCACGACCCGTTCCCCGGAGTCCGGGCTCCCGCCCCGCAGATCCGCGCCCGCGCAGAAGCCCTTGCCCGTCGCGGTGATCACCACGGCCCGTACGTCCGGGTCCGCGGAGGCCTCGGCGAGCAGCGCGATGACGCGTTCGCGCTGGTCCCAGGTGACGGCGTTCATGGCTTCCGGCCGGTTGAGGGTGATCCACGAGACGCCGTTGTCAGTGGCGTGCAGTACCAATGAATCCAGGGAACTCAGGGACTCGTCGGGGGAGGGCTGGGGCATGGGGGAGCTCCGTCTCGGAGGTGGGTCGGTGGCAGCCGGTTCAGCGGCACACCGCGAGCGCGTCGAGGGCGACCGCGCCCTGGCCGCGTGGCAGCACCATCAGCGGGTTGATGTCCAGTTCGGCGAGGTCGTCGCCGAGTTCGAGCGCCATCCGCTGCACACGCAGGATCACCTCGACCAGTGCGTCGATGTCGACGGGCGGCGCCCCCCTGACCCCGTCGAGCAGGGGCCGCCCGCGGAGTTGGTCGAGGGCTGCGCGCGCCTGGTTCTCGCCGAAGGGCGGGACGGCGACGGCCGTGTCCCGCAGGACCTCCACCAGGACGCCTCCGAGGCCGACCGTGACGGTGGGGCCGAACAGGTCGTCGCGCGTGACGCCGACGACCATCTCGACGCCCCGCTCGACCATCTGGCAGACCAGTACGCCGTCGAGCTCGATGCCTTCGTAGCGGGCGATGTCGGTGAGTTCGCGGTACGCGTCCCGGACCTGGCTGGCGGAGGTCAACTCGACCTTGACGAGGCCGAGTTCGGACTTGTGGGCCAGTTGCGGGGCCGATGCCTTCATGACGACGGGGTAGCCGACGAGGGACGCCGCCCGCACCGCCGCCGCCGCGCTCGTCACCAGCTGCTCGCGCGGCACCCGGATCCCGTACGCCCGCAGCAGCTGCTTCGCCGCGTGCTCGCTCAGCTGGTGGCCCGGGCGCATCAGGGCCTGCGCTTTGCGGAAGGACGGGGAAGGTGTGCGTGGCGCCTCGTCGAAGGGCGAGACGTACGAGGCCGTGAAGCGGTGGTGGTCCAGGTAGGCGCGGACCGCGGTGATGCAGTTGGCGAACGTACGGAAGGTGGCCACCCGGGAGGAGCCGAGCAGGGTTTTCCGGTAGGCGTCCTCCGTGCCCACCGGCGAGCCCCACACCACGCACACCAGCTTGTCCGACTGTTCCGCCGCGTCCACCAAGTCCTGGGCCAGCTTGTCGCTCATGGGCGGAAAGGGGCCGGTGATCGGGCAGATCAGGACGCCGACGGAGGGGTCGGAGAGGATCGCGTCGATGATCTTGCGGCCGCGCCAGTCGCCGACCGGGTGGCCGCCGTTGTCGACCGGGTTCGCCACGCTCAGATAGTCGGGTATCCACTGGTGGAGTTCGGCCTGTTTCTCCTCCGGGAGGGTGGGGAGTTGCAGGCCCGCTTCCGTCGCCAGGTCCGAGAAGTGGGCGCCCGTGCCGCCGGAGATCGAGTAGACGACGACGCCGTCCGCCTGCGGCGGCCGGGCGCGGGCGAGCAGGGCGGAGGTGTCCTGGAGCTCGTCGAGCCCGTCGACGCGGATGACGCCGAACTGCCGCATGGCCGCGTCCACGACGGTGTCGGCGCCGGTGAGCTTGCCGGTGTGCGAGGCCGCGGTGCGGGCGCCGGTCTCCGTCCGGCCGACCTTCACCGCGACGACCGGCACGCCCTCGCGTGCGGCCCGGTCGGCGGCCAGGAGGAAGGAGCGGCCGTCCTTGAGGCCCTCGACGTAGCAGGCGATGGCGCCGACCTCGGGGCGCTGGGAGAAGTAGGAGATGAAGTCGGCGGTCTCCAGGTCGGCCTCGTTGCCGGTCGGCGCCCAGTGGGAGAGGCGGATGCCCAGCTCCTGGAGGCTGAAGACGGGGCGGCCCTGGTGGCCGGACTGGGTGATCAGCGCGATGGCGGGGCCTTCGAGGTCGTCGCGGAACCGCTCGAAGGCGTTGAGGTTGGTGTTGGGGCCGAGCAGGCGCATGCCGGAGCGTTCCACGGCCGAAGACAGTCGGGTCTGCGCGGCGGCGCCCTCGTCGCCCGTCTCGGCGAACCCGGAGGCGAACGCGACGGCGAACTTCACCTTGGTGTCCGCGAGTTGCTCGATGACGGGCAGCGGGTCGGCGACGAGCAGCACGGCGAGGTCGACCTGCTCGGGCAGCTCGGAGACGGAGGGGGAGCAGGGGAGACCGAAGACGGACTCGCGGGTGGGATGCACCGGATACAGGCGCGCGCCGACCCGCTCCGCCCAGTTCATGAGCTGCCGCGTGATGCCCGTGTTGGGCCGGCCCTCCGCGTCGGACGCGCCGACGACGGCGACGGACTCGGGCCGGAAGAACCGGTCGAGATCGGGTACGTCGGCGTGCAGCGGACGCCCGCTGACGTCCAGCTCTTCGGTACCGGCCCGCCCGTGCACGGCGGGTCCGGGCTGCTCACCGCAGGCGATCACGCGGGCCCGGCGGGAGTCGGTGGTCAGGGTGCCATACGTCGATCCAAGCATCGGTCCGCCCGCTCCTGTGTGTCAGCGACATCTCTTGCCTGTGCAGTGCCTCGAAGTCCCCCCGAGGGATAACTGACGCATAGTCAGATTACTGAACTGACACTGTGTCAGGAACAGGGCTGCAGGCAAAGAGATGGGGCGAATGTTCCGAGGGGCGGCGTGCTCGGGCGGACGAGCGGGTGGGAGTTGGGGCTCTATGCGGGGAGGTGTGCGGCCACCGTCTTGCCGATGCGGCCCGCGTCCAGGGCGAGTTCGCGGAGCATGCCGGAGATGGGGTTGGTGTAGCCGGTGAAGTGGAGGCCGGGGAGCGAGGGGGTGTGCGGAGAGGGGGTGAGGGGGCGGCCCGTGGCGGGGTCCAGGACGTTCAGGTGGCCCACCAGGTCCTCCAGGCCCTGCCGGTAGCCGGTTGCCGCGATCACCGCGTCCGGGGTGACGCGGGTGTCGTCGGAGAGGATCACCGCGTCCGAGTCGAAGGAGGTGACGGCGGCGACGGGCTCGACCTTCCCGGCCCGTACGGCGTCGACGAAGCCGGCGTCCTGCACCGGGATGGCGCCCTGGCGCGCCCGCGAGTAGAGGCCGGTGTCGGGGCGGGGCAGGCCCTGCGCCGACAGGTCGGGGACGCTCACCCTGCCGAGCGGCGCGGCGAGCCGGTCGACCAGGCCGACCGGCAGGCGCCGGCAGAGGATGCCGGTGCGCTGGGCGGGCCAGCCGAGCGTGGAGCGGCGCACGATGTGCGGCGTGGTGCGCACGGCGATGCGCACGCGCGCGGCGCCGCCCTCGATCAGGTCGACGGCGATCTCGGTGCCGGTGTTGCCCGCGCCGACGACGAGGACGTCCTGGCCGGTGAAGGGCGCCGGGTCGCGGTACTCGACCGCGTGCAGCAGCTTCCCGGTGTACGTGGAGGTGCCGGGCCAGTCGGGCAGGTGCGGGGTGTGGTTGTAGCCGGTGGCGACGACGACGGCGGCCGAGGTCAGCTCGCGGCCGCCGGTGGCCCGCAGCAGCCACCCCGAGTCGTCGGCGGTCCGCTCGATCCGGGTGACCTCGACGCCGGTGACGACTTCCAGGTCGTGGTGCTCGGCGTACTTCTCCAGGTAGCGCACGACATCGTCGCGGGCGACCCAGCGGCCGAAGCGGCGCGGCATCGGCAGGCCCGGCAGGCCGGAGAGGCGGCGCGTGGTGTGCAGGTGGAGGCGGTCGTAATGGCCGCGCCAGGAGGCGGCGACGCGGTCGGACTTCTCCAGGACGACGGGCCGGACGCCGTGCGCCTTCAGCCCGACGGCCGCGGCGAGCCCGCCGGGGCCGCCCCCGATGACGTACACGGGCGGACGTTCGTGACTGCGTGCCGGTGCTTGTGGGGAGTCGGCCATGCACGGAGCGTATTGCGGCGCCGGATTGAGCGGGACCGGTCAAGACGGAAACCGGTTGCGAATTGATCACGGGCCGGGTCCCGGGCGCCCGGCCGTTGGTGTGTGCGGGGCCCTTGCGGAGGCGGTGCCGGATGCGTTGAACTGGCCTCCCCGGGTAACTGACGTACCGTCAGAAAGTGGAGGAGGGGCCGGACTTCATGGACGCGATAGGGCTCAGCGGCGCCGAATGGCTCGCCGTGCTGCGCATCGGGCTCGGCCTGTGGTGGCTGGAGAGCTGGCGGCACAAGGACAAGAAGGGCTGGTTCGAGCGCGGCACCGGCATCGCGTGGGCCGCGGACGTGGCGGGCAAACACAAGTGGAACGCGGTGCGCAGCGGCTTCGAGGTCGTCGTGAAACCGCGGCCGAAAACGATGGCGTACGTCGTGGTGTACGCCGAACTCGCGCTGGGGGTCGGCCTGATCCTCGGGTTCCTGACGCCGATCGCGCTGGTCGGCGGGCTGCTGCTCAACCTCCTCTACTTCACGTTGATGATCCACGACTGGGCCGAGCAGGGGCAGAACGCGATGATGGGCCTGATCTCGCTCGTCGCGCTGTTCGCCATGTCCTGGCAGGCCTGGTCCCTCGACCACGCGATCGGACTGTTCTCGTGAGCGCTGCTTCCACCGACGTACGTTTCGACGTTCCCGAGCCCGATGCCTTCACGCGGCCCTACTGGGACGCGGCCGCCGGGGGGCGGCTGCTGCTCAGGCACTGCGCGGACTGCGGGCGCGACCACCACTATCCGCGGGAGTTCTGCCCGTTCTGCTGGAGCGAGAACGGCCGGTGGCGGGACGCGAGCGGCCGGGCCACGCTCTACACCTGGTCCGTCGTGCACCGCAACGACCTGCCGCCGTTCGGGGGCCGCACCCCGTACACCGCCGCCGTCGTCGACCTCGCCGAGGGGCCGCGGATGATGACGGAGATCGTGGCGTGCGCGGAGGCCGACCTGCGGGTCGGGATGGAGCTGACGGTGGACTTCCGGGAGGGCGGGGACGGGTTCGCGGTACCGGTGTTCCGGCCCGCCTCCTGAGCCGCTGCGGCCGCCCGCGCCGCAATCCGGTGCAATCCGGTGGCCGCGTGGTCGCGGGCGCGGCCATCATGAGGCGATGGTGACCTCACGGGCACGTACGGGGGAGTGGCTGCTGACGTCGGCGCTCGAGGAGTTCGAGGAGCGGGCGGCGGAGCTGCTGCGCTGCGATCCGGCCCTGCACACCGTGGCGCTCAGCGTCACCGCGCGCATGCGGGCGTCCGGCTGGGCCAGGGACCGAGCGAGCTTCGGCGTGTGGCCGGGGCCAGACGGCCGGGCGGCCGGCTACTTCTTCTGGACGCCGCCGCACCCCCTGTACGTGGCGCTGCCCGGCGAGGCGGCGGGCCGCGAGGAGGCGGCGGGCGCCCTGGTCGACGCCCTCGCAGGGCAGCCGGTCGACGGTGCGAGCGGTGCCGTGGAGTCGACGGCCGCGCTCGCCGGGGCCTGGCTCGCGCGGCATCCCGGCGCGCGGGCCGAGCGCGTGACGCGGCAGCGGCTGTTCCGGCTCGGCGAGCTCACGCCGCCGAAGAAGTTGCCCGATGGCGGGGCGCGGATCGCGGGCGAGGGCGACCGGGACCTCCTCGCGGACTGGCACATGGCCTTCGAGACGGAGTCGCACCCGCGCGACGTCGCGACCCGGAAGCAGGCCGAGGCGTGGGCCGACGAGCGCGTCGGATACGGGGGCGTCACGCTCTGGGAGGCCGCGGACGGCACACCCGTCTCGATGGCGGGCGTCACCCGCGGATCGGTCGGCACCGTCCGCGTCGCCCCCGTCTACACACCACCCGCGCTGCGCGGCCGGGGCTACGCCGCCGCCGTCACCGCCGAGGTCAGCCGGGCCGCGCGGGCGGCCGGCGCCGAAGAGGTGCTGCTCTTCACCGACCTGGCCAACCCGACGAGCAACGCCCTCTACCAGCGGCTCGGCTACCGGCCGGTGCGGGAGTTCGCGGTGTGGGCGTTCACCGCCGGCTGAGCGGCCCGGTCGGCCCCGCGGGCCCGGCCGCTCACGGCCACAGCAGTTCCTTGGCCCAGCCGTCCGGCGTGCGGCGGTACCTGAGGCGGACGTGGCGGCGACGGGCGTCGCCCTGGAAGAACTCCACCTCGTCCGGGGCCAGCTCGTAGACCGTCCAGGACGGGGCGGCGGCGTCCGGTTCGCGCCGCGCGTGCTCCCACGCGGCCTGCGAGGCGCGCTCCAACTCCTCATAGGAGTCGAGCCGTTCGCTCTGGTGGCCGACGAGGGCGGAGGCGAGGGCGCCGGTCGAGCGGGCGTGCAGGTCGGCGTGGGCGGTCTCGGGCGGTGCCGTGCGGACGGGGCCGCGGACCCGGATCTGGCGGCCCTGCGCCGGCCAGTAGAAGCCGAGCGCCGCGTACGGGTGCGCGGCGAGCTGGCGGCCCTTCGCGCTGCCCGCGTGCGAGGCGAAGTGCCAGCCGTGCGCCTCGTCGGCGCCGTGCAGCATCACCGTACGGACATCGGCGCGGCCCTCGGCGTCCGTCGTCGCGAGCGACGGGGTGTGCGGTTCGGGCTGGCCCGCCGCCACGGCCGCGGCGAACCACTCCGTGAACAGGGGGAGCGGAGCGGCGGGGGTGTCCTCGGGGTCGAAGGCGGGCAGCTCGGTGTCCCATACGCGCAGGGAGCGCAGGAGGGCGTCCAGGTCAGGACGGTCGCGGGGGTCGCGGGGGTCGCGGCGGTCGCGGCGGTCGGGACGGTCGGGTTCCGGTTCCATGGGGCGATTGTCGCGCGCCGCCCGCGGGCCACGGCGGTGGCCCGCGGTTTCACCACGCGGCGGAGACCGGCCCCAGGTTCGTCCACCGTCCGTGCCCGGCCCACCGGTGCAGCCACACGTCGTGCCCGAAGCCGAGGGTGTGGCCCTTTCCCTCCGGGCCGCCCATCTCGAACCAGCCCGAAAGACCGCGCACGATCTGCCCGTCGACACGTGCGTTCAACTCGCTTGCCAGGGCGTCCGGTTGGTCCGGAACGGTGTTCTTCCCGTCGACCCACGCGGTGCGGTAGATCCGTACGAGGGCCTGCGCCGCCTCGTACTCCTCCACGGCCCCCGCCCGGTCGGGCAGCCGCAGCAGCCAGGGGCACCGCTCGGTGTTGCCGGTCCTGCAGTCCTTCTCCCGTACGGGGCCGGGCGCGACCGTGTCGACGCGGTACAGGGTGATGCCGTCCGGCACCCGGGCGGGCGGGTCGTCCCACGGTTCGCCGCAGTCGTTCTCCAGGCGCGGCGAGTACAGCACCGGGCCCCGGAATCCGGCGCGCGCCAACGCCGGCAGGTCCTTGTCGAGGTCGAGCGTTCCGGTGAGGAACACGGCCTCGCCGCGCCCGCCGCCCCCGACCGCCGCGCGCAGTTCCTTCCTGGTCAGGAGCGCGGGCCGCTCGGTGAACACGGGCACGCCGGGCAGCTTCAGCTCCTCGAACTCCGGCCCCACGACCCCCGCGCCCAACTGGTCGGCCGTGTCCTTCGCCATGCCCCACGCGCCGAGCACGGTCAGGGTCCGGGTGTCGTGCCGCTTCGCGAGATACGCCCTCAGCTCCCAGCCCACTTCGGGTATCTCGGGTGCGACCGACTGCTGGAAGGTGGGATCAAGGCCGCCCGGATGCTCGATCCGGCACGTCCCGATCACCGGCACGGACGCCGCACCGCTCAGTTCCTTCGACGGCTCGTCCGCGATGACCGCCACCAGCCGGGGGTGCGCCGAGCGCAGTTCCTCGTACGTCAGGCCCTCGCGCGGGCGCACCGCGACGAACTCCAGCGGCAGGGTGCCGGGCGACTTGTTGTCACGCAGCAGCCGGCGCAGTTCGGCGAGGGCGGTGCGGGCGGGGGCGGCGCGGTCCTGGTGGGCGTACCGGGTGACGACGGCGACGGTGAACGCCTTGGTGGGGGCCGGGCGGCGTTCCGGGTTCGACTTCCGGTCCTCGTCGCCGCCGGCGCCGTCCGGCGCGAGGACCAGGAGCGATCCGATGGCCCCGGCCACGAGCGCCCCGGCCAGTACCCGGCTCCAGATCCGCCATCGCCCCATGGTGGTCGACGGTAGGGGTGGAATCTGCGCCTCGGCAGTACGCCTCGTCCGGTCGTCCGGGCCTACGTCGCGGGGCTCTGCCCCGGACCCCGCGCCTCAAACGCCGGCGGGGCTGAATTTGCTCGTCTCACCCGGACCCGCGGCCTCTCGTCCAGGAGCGAGGCCAAGACCACCTCGCCCGTAGGCCCCGTCACCCCACCCCCAACACCACCGTCCCCGCCGAACAGAACCACCCACCCGTCCCCGACGCCACGGCCAGTCGCGGCAGCGAACCGTCCGCCCGCCGCACCTGGTGGCCGCCCGCCTCCCCGCGGAGCTGTCGCGCCGCCTCCACCAGGAGGAACAGGCCGCGCATGCCGGGGTGTTGGGCGGAGAGGCCGCCGCCGTCGGTGTTCGTGGGGAGTTCCCCGTCGTGCAGGAGGCGGCCCTTCTCGACGAAGGCGCCGCCCTCGCCCTTGGCGCAGAAGCCGAGGTCCTCCAGGGTCACGAGCGTCATGTACGTGAAGGCGTCGTAGATCTCCGCGATGTCGATCTCGTCGGGCCGGACCCCGGCCCGCTCGAACGCCAGGCGGCCGCTGACCGCCGCCGGCGAGACCGTGAAGTCGTCCCACTCCGACATCGTCGTATGGGACACGTGCTCGCCCGAACCCAGCACCCACACCGGCGGCTTCGCGCAGTCGCGCAGCAGGTCCTCGGCCACGAGCAGCACCGCGGCGCCGCCGTCGGAGCGGATGCAGCAGTGCAGTTTGGTGAACGGGTCGGCGATCATCGGCCCGTCCAGGACCTCGTCGACCGTGATCGGGTCGCGGAACATGGCGTCCGGGTTGCGGGACGCGTTCACGCGGGCCTGGACGGCGACCTGGGCCAGCTGGTCGAGCGTCGTGCCGTACTCGTGCATGTGGCGGCGGGCCGCCATCGCGTACTTGGCGATCAGCGAGTGGCCGTAGGGAACCTCGAACTGGAGCGGGCCGCGCGCGCCGAAGGACAGGTTCGAGGTGCGGCGCTTCGCCTTGATGTCGGCGCGGGCCGTGGAGCCGTAGACGAGGAGGACGGCGCGCGCGTGGCCCGCCCGTATCGCGTCCGCCGCGTGCGCGGCCATGACCTCCCAGGTGGAGCCGCCGACCGAAGTGGAGTCGACCCAGCGGGGTTTGAGGCCCAGGTACTCGGCGACCTCGACCGGTGCGAGGGTGCCGAGGCCCGCGCTCGCGAAGCCGTCGACGACGTCGGGGGCGAGCCCCGCGTCGGCGAGCGCCCGGCGGGCGGCCTGGGCGTGCAGGGCGTAGGGAGTGGCCTCGTCGACGCGGCCGCAGCCGGAGAGGGCGATGCCCGCGATGGCGACCTTGCTTCCGCTCTCAGTCATGAATCTGACGGTACATCAGATACGGGGGTGTGGAGGAGTGTGCGTAGCTCTGGGCATCCGGTGGCCGGCGGCCTAACATGACGCCCCGTCAGAAAGGGGCCCACATGGACGCCAGGTTCACCGAGGAACAGCAAGAGATCCGCCGTACCCTGCGCGAACTCGCCACCAAGCGCTGCACCCCGGACGACGTCAAGGCCGCCACCCGCACCCCCGCCGGCCATGACCTCGCCCTGTGGGGCACCCTCAGCGCCGAACTCGGCCTGCCGGGGCTCGCGCTCCCGGAGGAGCGCGGGGGCGTGGGTGGATCCGTGGTCGAACTCGCGCTCGCCGTCGAGGAGTTGGGACGCGCCCTCGCGCCCACGCCGCTGCTCGCCACCAGCGGGCTCGCGGCCCCGCTGATCTCCGCCCTCGGCACCGGGGACCAGCGCTCCGCGCTGCTGCCGAGGATCGCCGAGGGCGCCCTGACCGCGACGCTCGCGGTGCCGGGCACGGGCCTCGCCACCGCCCTCGGCCTCGTCGCCGACAACGCGGGCGACTGGGCGGGCGGCGGCCGGGCCGGCGGCGTACAGGCCGCCCGGAAGGAGAACGGCTGGCGGCTCTACGGGCAGGCCGAGCAGGTGCTCGACGGCCACAGCGCCGGACTGCTGCTCGTCGCCGCGCACACCGGGGGCTTCGCCCGCTCCCGCACGCTCCTGTTCCTCGTACGCGAGGACGCCCCCGGGCTCGTCCGCGTACGCCAGACGGCGATGGACGAGACGCGGCCGCAGGCACGCATCGAACTCCGCGATGTGGAAGCCGAGTTGCTGGGTGAGGAGGACGGTGATGTGACCGGGGCGCTGGCCGCCGTCGGGGACACCGTCGCCACCCTGCTCGCCGCCGAGGCCGTCGGCGCCGCCGACCGGGCCCTTGAACGGACCGTCGAGTACGTCAAGGAGCGGGAGCAGTTCGGCCGGCCCGTCGGGTCCTTCCAGGCCGTGAAGCACCGGCTCGCCGACGTCTACGTACAGGTGCAGGCGGCCCGCTCGGCCGCCTACTACGCGGCGTGGGCCGCCAGCACCGACGACGAGGCGCCCGTCGGCGGGCTCGCGCTCGCCCAGGCGCTCGAAGCGCTGCGGACCGGGGCCGGGGAGGCCGTGCAGCTGCACGGCGGCATCGGATTCACCTGGGAGCACGAGGCGCACCTGTACTTGAAGCGGGCCACCGGCGACGAGCTGCTGTTCGGGCCCGTGCATCTGCTGCGGGACCGGGCCGCGCAGGCCGCCGAGCTGTTCGCGCCGGGACCCGGCCTGGAGGTGGCGGTCTGATGGCACCGCCGGGCGTCAAGCTGGTGCAGAAGGTGTCGTCGACGCGGGCGTTCGGCCGCATCGCACCGCACGTCATCCCCGCCCTGGACCGCACCGTGCACCGGCTCACGCGCGGAAAGGTGCTGCTCAGCGCGCAGATGCTGCCGGGGGTGATCCTCCGCGTGCGCGGCGCGAAGAGCGGGATCGAGCGGCGTACGCCACTCGCGTGCATGCCCGAGGAGGAGCGCGGGACCTGGCTGCTCATCGGGTCGAACTTCGGGCGGCCGGGCCATCCGGCCTGGACCGCGAATCTGCTCGCGCATCCGGACGCCGAGATCAACTGGCGCGGGGCCGACGTCCCGGTGACGGCCCGGCTCCTGGAGGGGAGCGAGCGGGAGGCGGCCTGGGCGGCGGCGCTGAAGTTCTGGCCGCCCTACGCCACGTACCAGCGGCGGGTGGACAGGCAGATCCGGCTGTTCCGGCTGGAGCGCCGCTGAGCGGCGGGCCGGGAACTGCAACAGCGGCGGCTCACGTTGCACCACGCGAACCGCCGCTGCACGACAGGACCAGGAAGAGTTACTTGACGGGCTTCTTTCCGGTCACGCCGAGGTGCACCAACAGCGCGAGGTTCGGCTTGAGTTCGGCTTGCTTGACGCCCCAGGTCTGGAAGCCCCTCTGGTGCGAGGCGACCGCCGCGAGCATCGCGACCAGCGAGCCGGCGACGGCGGCCGGGCTCACGTCCTTGTCGACCTTGCCCTTGTCCTGAAGGTCCTTGACGGCGTCCGCGAGGGAGTTGTTCACCGAGTTCAGGATCTTCATGCGGAGCTTGTAGAAGCGCTTGTCGCCCTCGGCCGCGCCGAGGTCGACGACGCGCAGGATCGCGTCGTTCTTGCGCCAGAACTCCAGGAATCCGTCCACGAGTTCCTGCGCCGTGGTCCAGCCGGCCTTGCCGACCCAGGAGCGGTCCGCGACCAGTTCGGTCAACCCGGCTCCCTCGGTGGCCACTTGATCGGCGATCTCCAGGACGGCGCCCTCGACATCCGGGAAATACTGGTAGAAGGTCGCGGGCGAAGTGCCCGCCTTTCGCGCGACATCAATGACTTTGACGTCCCGGTAGGGCGAGGAGCTGAGCATCTCGCCGAGGCAGTCGAGCAGCTTCTGACGTGTTGCCTGACCACGCCGGCCGGCCACGCGGCCGTCGACGGTCCGTACTTGTCCTGTCATGCCGTCAGCTTACCGAGGGGTGATCGGAGCGCGATCTGGCCGACTGCAAATGGGGTTGGCCGTCATGACCTCCGGTCAAATGACGCGCCGAGAGCGACCGGAATTGGCCAAACGTTCGAATTTAAAGCGCATCGGCCCGTTCGGCCTGGTTAGCGTGACGCTCATGCGCCCCGCACGCCGCGACGAGCACGCGGTCCCCGAATTTCCCGAAGGGGCCCCGTGCTGGGCCGACGCCAGGCTCGCGGACGTCGAGGCGGGAAAACGCTTCTACGGAGATCTCCTCGGCTGGACCTTCGACGAGGGCGCCGGCGCCGAGCGCGGCTACTACACGGCGGCCTACAGCGAGGACCGCGCCGTCGCCGCCCTCGCCCCGGCGAACCTGGGCGTCGAATGGCGGGTGCACCTGGCCGTGCGCGACGCGTACGCCGCCGCCGAACGGGTCTTCGCGGCGGGCGGCCACATCGTGGCGGGCCCGCTGTCCGGCGGCACCGAGGCGACCGTGGCGCTCGCGCGGGGGCCCGAGGGGGCGGCGTTCGTGCTGCGCCAGGCGGGAAGCCACCGGGGGTTCGAGCGGGTGGGCGGGGCCGGCGCGTTCTGCGGCGCGGAACTTCTCACACCGGATGCCGCGCTGAGCGATTCCTTCCATCGGGCCGTATTCGATGAGGGGGGCTCCGGGGCGGCGGTCCGCCATCGGGCCGTCGCCGAGGGGCCCGGCAGGTTCCTGCTGTACTTCGGCTGCGCCGACGCCGGGGCCACCGCGGCGGCCGCCGTCCGCCTCGGCGGGCGGGTGTGCACGGGGCCGCACCCCACGGCGTACGGAAGAGCCGCCGTGATCGAGGATGATCAAGGGGCGGTGTTCGCGGTGTGCGAGCAGGCGTAAGAGGCCCTGAATGCTCCGAGACACCCCGTTTTGACCCGAGGTTCGCAACTGAGGGCCGAGACAGGAAGAATCGGGGTGCGTGCCGCCGTGGCGCTTCGGTGGTGAGACGCTGACGGGGGCCGTGAGTGCGGTGGCCCGCACGGGGAGGTGGCAGGCAAGTGATGGATCAGCTGACGCAGCACGATCCGAGGCGGATCGGTCCGTTCGAGGTCCTTGGACGGCTCGGAGCGGGCGGCATGGGCCTGGTCTATCTGGCGCGCTCGGCCTCGGGCCGACGCGTGGCGATCAAGACGGTGCGTACGGAGCTCGCCGAGGACCAGCTGTTCCGGGTCCGTTTCACGCGCGAGGTCGAGGCGGCCCGGGCGGTGTCCGGCTTCTACACGGCCGCCGTCGTCGACGCCGACCCGCGCGCGGCCGTGCCCTGGCTCGCCACCGCGTACGTGCCGGCACCCTCGCTCGAAGAAATAGTGAACGAGACCGGGCCGCTGCCCGCCCAGGCCGTCCGCTGGCTGGCCGCGGGCGTCGCCGAGGCCCTCCAGTCCATCCACGGCGCAGGGCTCGTGCACCGCGACCTCAAGCCGTCGAACGTGCTGGTCGTCGAGGACGGACCGCGCGTCATCGACTTCGGCATCGCGTCCGGCGTCTCGAACACGCGACTGACCATGACGAACGTCGCCGTGGGCACACCCGCGTACATGTCGCCCGAGCAGGCGAAGGACTCGCGCAGCGTCACCGGCGCCTCCGACGTCTTCTCGCTCGGCTCGACGCTCGTGTTCGCGGCGACCGGGCACGCCCCGTTCCACGGCGCGAACCCCGTCGAGACCGTGTTCATGCTGCTGCGCGAGGGCCCCGACCTGGAGGGCCTCCCGGAGGAGCTGCGGCCGCTGCTCGAAGCGTGCATGCAGATGGAGGCGGGCCAGCGGCCCTCACCGGCCGACCTTCAGGCCCAGCTCGCCCCGCACCTGTTCGGCGCGGG
Source organism: Streptomyces sp. NPDC059897 (assembly GCF_042730865.1). NCBI lineage: Bacteria > Bacillati > Actinomycetota > Actinomycetes > Kitasatosporales > Streptomycetaceae > Streptomyces > Streptomyces sp. NPDC059897. The sequence continues at coordinate 64,274 of NZ_JBHWKQ010000003.1, forward strand.
CAGCGACGACAGTGGCACCGCCTCCGCGTGGCTGCCCGAGCGGTCCGTCGCGCTGATCGAGTCGCGCCGCGGCGGCCGCCCCGCCCCGAAGGCCCCCGCGACCCGGCCGCCGGGCCCCGGCGCACACGCCGCGCCGAACGGGCACGGTGCCCCGATCCCCGCGATGCCCTCGCAGCCGCCCGCCCCGCCGATGGCCGCCCCCGCCCCGCACCCCGTGGCGACGGACGGCTGGCGGCACTCGCCCGTGCCCGCCGGCCAGAGCCTCGTCGCGGACGGGCCCGTGCACCTCGCCGGGGCGCAGGTACCGATCGGCCCCGGACCGCGCGTCGCCGACGCCCGGGCCGCCGCCGTGAAGGCGCCGCCCGCCGAATCGGGCCTCGCCGGCTCCTGGTCCCGCTCCGCACCCGCGGTGAACGGCACGCACGAACCGGTGGTGCCCGCGCCCGCCGTCGCCGAGAGCGCCGCCTGGCGGCCCTGGCGGTTCCGCATGTCGAACGATGTGTGGGGCACGCCCGCCGTCGCGGGCGACCTCGTCTACGTCACATCGTTCGAGGTGCACGTCCTGGACGTGGCCACAGGCCGGCGCCGCTTCAAGACCCGCGACGTCGCCTGGTCCATGGCCGTCGCCGACCACCGCATCCACGCCTCCGACGGCCCCACCCTGTGGGCGCTCGACGCCCGCGACGGCGGCGACCTGTGGCGGATCCAGACCGACGCCTGGGTGTACGCGCTCCAGGCCGACCGCGGCACCGTCGTCACCGCGACCCGCGGCGGCGGCGTCCAGGCCCGCGAGGCCGTCAGCGGCGACCTGCTGTGGGAGATCACCGGCTGCCAGACCGACTTCGAGGCCACCGAGGCCGGACCCGTCGTGCACGACGGCACGGTCTACGTGTGGCAGGACGCCCGCCTGCGCGCCCTCGACGCCCGTACGGGTGACGAGCGCTGGTCGTACCCGATCGGCGACGCGGCGTCCTGCGGCGGCGTCCCGATGCGCCTGACGCCCGCGTCCGACGGCTACGTGTACGTCGCCGCGGGCACCCGCGTCCTCGCCGTCGACGCCGCCTCGGGCCGCGTCCGCTGGCACTTCGAGGCACCCGCCGTGTTCCTGTCCCCGCCCGCCTTCGCCCCCGGCCCCGCGGTCACCGGCGGCGGCGTGTACCTCGTCGACCACCTCGGCACCGTGTACGCGCTCGACGCCACGGACGGCCGGGACCGCTGGCGCATCGCGACCGAGGCCAGGCCCTCGGCGGTCGACCCGGTCCTCGTCGCGCAGGGCCACGTGCACGTCGGCAGCGGCCAGGGGCTCTACACCCTGGACGCCGTGACCGGCACCCCGAAGTGGCGCTTCCAGGCCGGCGGCGAGATCGTCGGGGCGCCCGTCGTCGCGGACGGGCGGATCCACTTCGGGTCCACGGACCACCTGCTCTACACGCTGAAGGCCGACGACGGCCGGCTGCGCTGGAAGCTCGCCACCGGCGGCGAGATCACCGGCACACCCGTCGTGAAGGACGGCGTCGTCTACGCGTGCAGCAAGGACCGCTGCGTGTACGCGCTCGACGCGGAGAAGGGGACGGGGACCAGCCGTTAATCGGATTCCCGGAGTCCGGGGCCCCCGCCGCCGATAGAGTGCCCCGCGTGATGAAACGGGGACTGAAACTGACAGCGGTGGCGACGATGGTGGTGATCGCCCTCACGGGCTTCACCACCGGCAAGGGCGGGAAATCCAAGAGCCGCAGCAGCGGCTCGGGCGGGTGCAGCAGCTCCTCACAGAAGCACGACTCGTCGTCCGGCCTCTCCAAGGGAAGCAGCGGCTACAGCCGCCAAACAAAGCACCGCACGCCCACGACGTCGTCGTCCGCCTCCTCTCCGAGCCTGCGGAACGGCACCGTGAGGCTGATCAAGTGCGCGGACGCACGGCAGGCGTACGCCACCGTGGAGGTCACCAACCCCAACAGCAGGAGCGCGCGGTTCGACGTCCATGCCTCCTTCCTCGACGCGAGCGGCGCCAGCGTGAACGCCCTCTTCCACAAGGTGACGGTGCCGGCGAACGGCCGGGTGACCGCCAGGGTGCCGGTCGGCACCAAGGGCCTCGCCGCGAAGGTCGACCACTGCGACATCGACCGCGCAGCGCTCGTACAGCGCTGACCGCGCTCAGCGCACCCTGAACTCCCGGCCCTGCGTACGGGAGTTGAACAGCTCCGCCTGCCGCTCCGGCGGCAGATTGCCCAGCGAGATCAGGTCCGGGGCCCGCGCGAAGGCGTGGCCCCGGGCGGCCTCCGTGGCCGCCCACACCGCCTTCACCGTGCCCTGGACCGCCTCCGTCGGATACGAGGCGATGGTGGCGGCGCACCGCAGCGCCGCCTCCAACGCCCCACCGGTGCCCGTGACTTCCGACACCAGGCCCACCTCGTACGCGCGCCGCGCCGACATCCGCTCCGCCGAACCCATCAGCGCGAGCCGGGCCACCTCGCCGGGCGGCATCCGCTGGGCCAGGTAGATCGACTCGAAGGCGTTGACCATGCCGTACGTCGTGTGCGGGTCGAAGAACGTCGCCGTCTCGTCCGCGACCACGAACTCCGCTTCGCCGATCAGGTAGAACGCGCCGCCGCACGCCATCCCGTTGACCGCGGCGATCACCGGTTTCCACAGGTCGTTGGCCTTCGGCCCGACCGTGGGCAGCGGATCGTCCGCCGAGTACGGAGAGTCCGGCTGCGGAACGTCCCAGCCGCGGTCGATGCCCGTGCAGAACGCCCGCTCCCCGGCCCCGGTGAGGACGACCGCTCGTACGGCGTCGTCGAAGCGGAAGTCGCGCCAGGCGGCGGCAAGTTGGTCGACCGTGTCCTGGTCGAGGGCGTTGTGGCGGTGCGGCCGGTCGAGGGTGACGGTGGCGACGCCCGTGGCCTTGTCGGTCTCCGTGCGTACGGTCATGAGCGCTCCAGCACCCAGCGCGGCACCGTCACCCCGTCGACCTCCGCGAACACCACCTGCACCCGCGCGCCGATCTTGATGCGGTCCGGGTCGACGGAGTTCAGCGGGGCGTCCGCGGCCGAGACCAGATTGCCGACGAGCCGGATCCGGGGCGCCTCCGCCAGCTCGACGACGATCGCGTTGTACGGGGCCTGGGCGGCGTAGGCCGGGAGCAGCGGCGGGTGCGGGATCACGTACGACCAGATCCGTCCGCGCCCGCTCATCCGGCGCCACTCGCTGTCGAAGGACTGGCAGTGCGGGCAGCAGGGCCGGGGCGGAAAGCGCAGTTCGCCGCAGTCGGGGTTGGCGCAGGCCTGCATGCGGAGTTCGCCGCGGGCGGCGTACTCCCAGAAGGGGGCGCCGTCGTCGTCGGGGGTGGGAGTGAGGAGTTGGGAGGTCGTCGTCGCGTCTGTCATGTGGCCGTCCCTTCGGGTAGGCAAGTCAAGCCCGCTCTTCGTACGAGAGCCGGCGGGGTCCGGGGCAGAGCCCCGAGACGTCAGGAACGCAGCAGCAGCGCGGACGTCGGGACCCCCTCACCCGCCGTCACCAGGCAGGTTTCCGCGTCCGGGACCTGCGCCGTGCTGACCCCCCGCAACTGCTTGACGCCCTCGTTGATGAGGTTGAAGCCGTGGACGTACGCCTCCGAGAGGCCGCCGCCGCCCGTGTTGATGGGAAGCCGCCCGCCGATCTCGAGGGCGCCGCCCTCCGTGAACGCCGCGCCCTCGCCGCGCCCGCAGAACCCGTAGCCCTCCAGGGACAGCGGGATGAGCGGGGTGAACGCGTCGTAGATCTGGGCGACGTCGACGTCCTCGGGGGTGACGTCCGCGTTCTTCCACAGGTGGCGGGCGGCCGTCCAGGCCGGGCCCGTCAGCGGGTCGTCGTTCCAGTAGTTGACCATGCCGTGGTGCTGCGCGGGCAGCCCCTGCGCCGCGGAGTGGACGTAGACCGGCTTCTGCCGGCAGTCGCGGGCCCGCTCGGCGGAGACGATGACGCAGGCGAGCGCGCCGTCCGTCTCCAGGCAGTTGTCGAAGAGGCAGAGCGGCTCGCTGATCCACCGCGAGGTCATGTAGCTGTCGCGGGTCATGGGGCGCTCGTACATCATCGCGGCGGGGTTCTGGTTGGCCCGGTTGCGGCAGGCGAGCGCGACGTTGAAGAGGTGGTCCCGTGTAGCGCCGAACTCGTGCATGTAGCGGCGGGCCAGCATGCCGATCTCGTCGGCGGGGCGGAGCAGCCCGTACGGGCGCGTCCACTGGGCGGGCGTGGGGAGTTGGACGGCCGTGTTCTTCCAGGGGCGCGGCCCCGAGCCGCGCTTGCGGGACCGCCAGGCGATGCCGACGCTGGCCTGGCCTGTGGCTATCGCGGCGACGAGATGCGCGACGGTCGCGCACGAACCGCCGCCCCCGTAGCCGACCTTGGAGAAGAACGTGACGTCCCCGGCGCCGATGGCCTTCGCGACCTCGACCTCGTCCGTCTCCTCCATCGTGTAGGAGGCGAAGGCGTCGACCTCGGACGGGGATATCCCCGCGTCGTCGAGCGCGTCGATGATCGCCCGGCACGCCAACGTCTTCTCGGATTCCGGGAGTTGCTTCGCGAAGGCCGTCTGTCCGATGCCGACGATGGCCGTCGCGTCCTTGAGTCCCGCCATGGGCACACCCCCACTGGTTCCGTCTGCCGCCGGTTCCATCTGCTGACAGCGCGTCAGGCTACAGCTAATCTGACGGATAGTCAGCTACGGCGTTGTGGGAGGTCGTTCGATGCGCACGGATGGCGAGTGGGGAACGGTCCCGGAGCTGGTGCGGGACGCCGCCGAACGGTACGGCGAGCGCGAGGCCGTCGTCGAGGGGCGTGCCCGGATCTCTTACGCGGAACTCGGCGAACGCGTCGAACGGGCCGCCGCCGCATGCATGGCGGCGGGCGTCGAGGCGGGCGACCGGGTGGCGGTCTGGGCGCCGAACACCCTGGACTGGATCGTCTCGGCCCTCGGCGCGGTGAGCGCGGGAGCCGTCCTCGTACCGCTCAACACCCGCTTCAAGGGCGGCGAGGCCGCCGACATCCTGGCCCGCTCCCGGGCCCGCCTGCTGTTCGTCACGGGCACCTTCCTCGGCACGTCCTACGTGGCGTCCCTGCGCCGCGCCCAGGAGGCGGGCGCCGAACTGCCCGACCTGGAACAGGTCGTCGTGTTCGGCGACGGCGCACCAGAGGCCCCCGGCTACCGCGGCTGGAAGGAGTTCCTCGCGGCGGGCGACAAGATCACGGCCGCCGAGGTCCGCGCACGCTCCGCCGCCGTCGACGCCTCCGCACCCTCGGACATCATCTTCACCTCCGGCACCACGGGCCGCCCCAAGGGCGCCGTCATCACCCACGCCCAGACCCTGCGTGGCTACGAGATCTGGGCCGAGCTCGCGGGCCTGCGCGAGGGCGACCGCTATCTGATCGTGAACCCGTTCTTCCACACCTTCGGCTACAAGGCCGGGGTGCTGGCCTGCCTGATGCGGGGCGCCACGATGGTGCCGCAGCCCGTCTTCAACGTCGACACGGCCCTCGCCAACATCGCCTCCGAGCGGATCTCCGTGCTCCCCGGCCCGCCCACGCTCCACCAGTCGCTCCTCGACCACCCCTCGCGGGACTCCCACGACCTGTCCGCGCTGCGGCTCGTCGTGACGGGCGCCGCGGTCGTCCCGCTGCGCCTCGTGGAACGGCTGCGCGGCGAACTCGGCGTCGCCACCGTCCTCACCGCGTATGGGCTCTCCGAGGCCAGCGGCATCGCCACCATGTGCCGCCGCGGCGACCCGGCCGAAGTGATCGCCGAGACCTCCGGGCGGGCGATACCGGGCACGGAGGTCCGCGTCGACTCGGCCGCCCCCGGCGAGCCGGGCGAAGTCCTCGTCCGCGGCTTCAACGTCATGCGCGAGTACTTCGAGGACCCCGCCGCCACGGCCGAGACCATCACCCCCGACGGCTGGCTGCGGACCGGCGACGTCGGAATCATGGACGCGGCCGGCAACCTCCGGATCACCGACCGCATCAAGGACATGTTCATCGTCGGCGGCTTCAACGCCTACCCGGCCGAAATCGAGCAACTCCTCGGCCTGCACCCGGCGGTCGCCGACGTCGCCGTCGTCGGCGTCCCCGACGGCCGCCTCGGCGAGGTCGGCAAGGCGTACGTGGTCCGCAGGCCCGGCGGCGTCCTCACCGAGGACGACCTCATCGCCTGGTCGCGGCGCGAGATGGCGAACTACAAGGTCCCCAGGACCGTCGAGTTCGTGACGGAACTCCCGCGCAACGCCTCAGGGAAGGTCGTCAAGGGCGAACTGCGCCGCTGACCCCCGCCCGCCGTGACGTCAGCGCGCGACGAACTGCGTCAGGATCGCCTGCACCTCGTAGATGTCGACGCCCTTCGTGAAGGTCTTCTCGATCGGCACCGTGTTCCCCGAGATCCAGATCTTGAGCTCGGCGTCCAGATCGAAGTGCCCGGCCGTCTCCACGGCGAAGTGCGAGATGCTGCGGTACGGCACCGAGTGGTACTCGACCTTCTTGCCCGTCATCCCCTGCTTGTCGATGAGGATCATGCGGCGGTCCGTGAGCAGGATCGCGTCACGTATCAACTGATAGGCGCCGTATATCTGCTCACCCTGACCGAGCAGCCGCCCGTAGTCCTGCGCCGCCTTGGCCAGGTCGATCGGATGGGCGTTGCCGAACAGTGCCATGGGTACCCCGTTTCGTCGTTTCGTCGTCTCGTCGTCGAGCTCCGGTGGTCGTCCAGAGAACGGGTCCCCGGGCGCCAGGGTTCCCGGCGCCCGACGACGAAACGTACGACGGAGGGGTCAGAGCTTCTCGGGCGTACGGATACCGAGCAGCGCCATGCCCCGGTGCAGCGTCCGCGCCGTCAGGTCGCAGAGGAACAGCCGGTTCTCCACCTGCTCCGCCGAATCCGCCTTCAGGACCGGGCACTTGTCGTAGAACGACGTGTACAGCGACGCCAGCTGGTACAGGTACGCGGCCAGCTTGTGCGGCGCGTACTCGGCCGCCGCCTCGAAGACCGTGTCCCCGAACGCGTCCAGGTGCAGGCCGAGCGCCCGCTCCGCCGGGGCCAGCTCCAGCTCGGCGTGCGCGACCGGCTTCGCCTCGCCCGCCTTGCGCAGGATCGACTGGATACGGGCGTACGCGTACTGCAGGTACACCGACGTGTCGCCGTTCAGCGACACCATCTGGTCCAGGTCGAACTTGTAGTCGCGGCTCGGCGACGTCGACAGGTCCGCGTACTTCACCGCGCCGATGCCGACCTGCGCGGCCCGCTCCTGGATCTCGTCCTCGGTGAGGTCCCGCGCCTTCTCCCGCACGACCTCGGCGGCACGCTGCACCGCCTCGTCGAGCAGGTCCTCAAGGCGCACCGTCTCACCGGCACGCGTCTTGAACGGCTTGCCGTCCGCTCCGAGCACCGTGCCGTACGCCATGTTGTGCGCCGTCACGTCGTCCGACAGCCAGCCCGCGCGCCGCGCCGTCTCGAACACCATCTTGAAGTGCAGCGACTGCCGCACGTCCACCACGTACAGCAGCGACGTCGCGTCCAGGTCCTGCACACGGTTGCGGATCGCCGTGAGGTCGGACGCCGCGTAGCCGAAGCCGCCGTCCGCCTTCTGCACGATCAGCGGCACAGGCTGGTCGTCCTTGCCCTTGATGTCCTCGAAGAAGACCACGAGCGCGCCCTCGGAGCGGACCGCGACGCCCATCTCCTCCAGGAGGCGGGCCGTCTCCGGCATGCCGTCGTTGTACGCGGACTCGCCGACGATCTCGTCGTCCCGGATCTCCATGTCGAGCTTCTCGAAGACCGAGTAGAAGTAGACCTTCGACTCGTCGACGAACCGCTGCCACAGGGCGAGGGTCTCCTTGTCGCCGGACTGGAGGTCGACGACCCGCTTCCGGGCCCGCTCCTTGAAGTCCTCGTCCGCGTCGAAGACCGCGCGCGAGGCCTTGTAGATCCGGTTCAGCGTCGACATGGCCTGCTCGCCGTCCGCGTCCGTACCGGCCGCCGGCAGCTCGTCCGGGTGCTCGATCACGTACTGGATGAGCATGCCGAACTGCGTGCCCCAGTCACCGATGTGGTGCCGGCCGATCGTCTTCTCGCCCGTGAAGTCGAGCATGCCGCGCAGCGCGTCACCGATCACGGCGGACCGCAGGTGGCCGACGTGCATCTCCTTCGCCACGTTCGGCTGCGCGTAGTCGATGACCGTCGTGCCGGGGACGTCCTTCAGCGGGACGCCGAGCCGGTCCGTGTCCGCGGCACGGGCCGCGAGCGTGTCGATGATCGCCTTGTCGGTGACCGTCACGTTCAGGAAGCCGGGGCCCGAGACCTCGACGTCGGCGATCAGCTCACCGTTCGTGATCTTCTCGACGACCTGCGTGGCGAGGTCCCTCGGGTTCGCCTTCGCCTTCTTGGCGAGGGCCAGGATCCCGTTGGCCTGGAAGTCGGCCCGGTCACTACGTCGCAGCAGCGGGTCCGCGCCGCCGGCCTCCGGCAGGGCGGAGGTCAGGGCGTCGGCGAGGCGCGCGTTGACGTTGGCGGTGATGGACTTGACCGGGGCCATGTAGGGGCTGCCGTTCTGGTCGGGGTGGGCTGGAATGCACGGCCAGTATCCCAGAGCCGCGAAGCGAAGCCGTAACGCGTTTTCGTTCCGCACCGGGAAACTGGGAGAATGGGATGGGCTGAAGTGAAGCCCCACCCCGGATTCGTAGAGAGGGACAACCGATCGTGGCCCAGAGCACAGGCGCGGAGACCCAGGACTGGGTCTCCCGATACGCGGACGATGTCATCGCCGAGTCCGAGCGTCGTGCCCCCGGCAAACCGGTCGTCGTCGCCTCCGGCCTCTCCCCGTCGGGCCCGATCCACCTCGGCAACCTCCGCGAGGTCATGACCCCGCACCTGGTCGCCGACGAGATCCGCCGCCGCGGCCACACCGTGCGGCACCTGATCTCCTGGGACGACTACGACCGCTACCGCAAGGTCCCGGCCGGCGTCCCCGGCACCGACGCGTCCTGGGCCGAGCACATCGGCAAGCCGCTGACCAGCGTCCCGGCCCCGGCCGGCTCGGCGTACCCGAACTGGGCGGAGCACTTCAAGGCCGCCATGGTCCAGGCCCTCGCCGATCTCGGCGTCGAGTTCGACGGCATCAGCCAGACCGAGCAGTACCAGGCCGGTACGTACCGCGAGCAGATCCTGCACGCCATGAAGCACCGCGCCGACATCGACGCGATCCTCGACCAGTACCGCACCAAGAAGGACCCGGCCAAGGGCAAGCAGCAGCAGAAGCCGGTCGACGAGGCCGAGCTGGAGGCCGCCGAGGGCTCCGGCGCCGCGTCCGAGGACGACGGCTCCAGCGGCTCCGCCGGCTACTTCCCGTACAAGCCGTTCTGCGGCCAGTGCGGCAAGGACCTCACCACCGTCACCTCGTACGACGACGACACGACCGAGCTGTCCTACACCTGCACCCTCGACGGCTTCACCGAGACCGTCCTGCTGTCGGAGTTCAACCGCGGCAAGCTCGTCTGGAAGGTCGACTGGCCGATGCGCTGGGCCTTCGAGGGCGTCATCTTCGAGCCGTCGGGCGTCGACCACTCGTCGCCCGGCTCCTCGTTCCAGGTCGGCGGCCAGATCGTCGGCAAGATCTTCGGCGGCAAGCAGCCCATCGGCCCGATGTACGCCTTCGTCGGCATCTCCGGCATGGCCAAGATGTCGTCGTCCAAGGGCGGCGTCCCCACGCCCGGCGACGCGCTCCAGATCATGGAGCCGCAGCTGCTGCGCTGGCTCTACGCCCGCCGCAAGCCCAACCAGTCCTTCAAGATCGCCTTCGACCAGGAGATCCAGCGGCTCTACGACGAGTGGGACAAGCTGAACGCGAAGGTCGCCGACGGCACCGTGCTGCCCGCCGACGCCGCCGCCCACAGCCGCGCCGTCGGCGTCGCGGGCCGCGAGCTGCCCCGCACCCCGCGCCCGCTGCCGTACCGCACGCTGGCGTCCGTCGCCGACGTGACGGCAGGGGACGAGGAGCAGACCCAGCGGATCCTCTCCGAGCTCGACCCGGACAACCCGGTCACCGACCTCGACACCGTCCGGCCCCGGCTCGACAAGGCCGAGGCCTGGATCACCAAGTACGTCCCCGCCGAGTCCCGCACCATCGTGCGCACCGAGCCCGACACCGAGGCGCTCGCCGCGCTCGACGACCAGGCCCGCGAATCCATCCGCCTCCTCCTGGCAGGCCTGGACGAGCACTGGTCGCTCGACGGCCTCACCCACCACGTCTACGGCGTCCCCAAGGTGCAGGCCGGCTTCCCCGCCGACGCCACGGCGAAGGAGCTCCCGGCGGAGATCAAGACCGCCCAGCGCTCGTTCTTCGCGCTGCTCTACCACCTGCTCGTCGGCCGCGACACCGGCCCGCGACTGCCCACGCTGCTCCTCGCCGTCGGCGCGGACCGCGTGCGCAAGCTGCTCGGCGCGTAACGGGACACACGTGAGGGGCGGCACCGTTCGGTGCCGCCCCTCACACGTGTCTACGTCTGCGTCTGCGTCTACGCCTCGCTCATCATGTCCTGCTCGAAGCGGACCACGAACTGGCTCATGTACCGGTCCGCGTCGTCCGACGTCAGCCGCTGCCCGTACTGCGCCTCCACGTTCGCCGTGAAGACCTTCTTCGTGGGATACCCCTCGCCGTCTATCGCGCCCCGGAACACCTGATACAGCTCGTCGTCCGTGGGGTCCTCGACGAGCTCCGGCGCCCCGTCACCCAACGGCCGCGTACCGCCCGCACCGTTCGGCACGGGGAACTCGGGTTCCTGGAACTCCGGCTGCGCGTACTGCGGCTCTTGCTGCTCCGGCTCCCGGTACTGCGGCTCCTGGTACTGCGGCTCCTGGTACTCCGGCTCCGAGTGCTCCGGCTCCGGAGCGCGGGGAGCCGGCACAGGCACCTGGGCCTGGGGCTGCGGCGGCTGCTCCTCGTACCGGCCCTGGTGCTCCGGCTCGGGCACGTACGACGGCAGCTCGAAGTGCGGGTCGTAGCCGCCCCGGTACTCCTTGCGCGGCTCCCCGTTGAACGCCGGCGGGACGTAGCCCGCATTCGCGTCCTCCGGGACGGAGGCCGGCTCGGGCCGCGGCTGCGCCGACATGAGCTGGGCCGGCGCCTCACGCGGAGCGGGCGGCAACAACGGCGTCTCGATACCCGCCGCCGCAAGCCCCTCCGGCGCCGTCTGCGCCAACGGCACCCCGTACCGCGCGAGGCGCAACGGCATCAACGACTCCACCGGAGCCTTCCGCCGCCACGCCCGCCCGAACCGCGAACGCAACCGCGCCTGGTACACCAGCCGCTCCTGCTCCAGCTTGATGACCTCGTCGTACGAACGCAGCTCCCACAGCTTCATCCGCCGCCACAGCAGAAACGTCGGCCCCGGAGACAACAGCCAACGCGTGATCCGCACACCCTCCATGTGCTTGTCCGCCGTGATGTCCGCGATCCGCCCGATCGCATGCCGAGCCGCCTCGACAGCCACCACGAACAGAATCGGGATCACCGCGTGCATGCCGGTGCCCAGCGGATCCGGCCAGGCCGCCGCACCGTTGAAGGCGATCGTCGCCGCCGTCAGCAGCCACGCCGTCTGCCGCAGCAACGGGAACGGAATCCGGATCCACGTCAGCAGCAGATCCAGTGCGAGAAGCACACAGATACCGGCGTCGATACCGATCGGGAAGACGTACGAGAAGTTGCCGAAGCCCTTTTCCAGGGCCAACTCCCGCACAGCGGCGTACGAACCGGCGAACCCGATGGCGGCGATGACCACCGCCCCGGCGATGACCACCCCCACGAGTATCCGGTGCGTCCGTGTCAGCTTCAGTGGCCCGGCCACTCCACTTCCCCTCCAAGTTCCGGCTGTTGCGGCCAACAGAGTGGCACATGCACCAGCAGGGGCGCGGGCCGGTACGCGCGAAAGCCCGGCCCCCCAAGGGGGAACCGGGCTTCCAGCACGAGGTCAGCGGGCCGCGATCACGCGCCCTTCTTCGACTCCTTGGACTCCTTGGACTCCGGGGAGGAGGCCGACGGCTTCGCCGAACCACCCGCGTCGCCGCCCTTGGCGGACTCGATGACCTTCGCCACCGCTTCCTTCGCCGCCTTCTGCGCGTCCTTCGACAGCGAGCCGGCGGCCGGGGCCTCCTCGCCCGCAAGACCCGAACCGTTGTAGTCCACCGTCACCACGACGTTGTCCACACGCGAGACGATCGTCTGCTGCTTGGACGTGACGTCGTCCTTCTTGTCCTTGTACTTGCGTTCGTAGCTGATCTGCGTCGCCGCGTCGCCCGTCTTGGACACCGGCGTCGTCTTGACGTCCTTCGCGTCCTTGGTCGCCTTGGCGTCCTCGATCTGCTTCGTGTAGTACGCCTCGGCCAGCTTGTCGCCGCTGCCCCGGTTCACATCCGAGTCAAAACGGACCAACGACACATTCAGCCAGCGGAACTGCGAGCCCTTCACGCCGTTGTTGTCCAGGCTCGACCAGGAGCAGCTCGCACGCGTCGACTCGTCGTCGGACGCGCCGGCCTTGCTCTCGGCCTTCGGGACCAGATCGCCCAGCGTGTCCTTCGAGAACGCCGAACACGCCTGCGGCAGCTCCTTGTACGTCGCGGGCGCGACCTTCTTCGCCTTGGCGCCCGAGGTCGAGGCCGAGGCCTTCGCCTGCGAGTCGTCCTTCGCGCTGTCGGAACCGGAACCGGACGAGCAGCCGGCTACGACGAGAACCGCAGGCACAGCGGCCGCGCAGACAAGGGTGCGGGTGAGTCGCTTGGTCGGACGGTGCATGGTTCCTTCACTAGGACGCTGACAGGGCCACGGCCCCGCCACGTGACGACCATTCGACCTTCACGAGTGGGGCTCGATGGGTCACCGTACGCCGTGCCCGACGCGCGCGTCTCGCCTTCACCATGCCACCGGACTGCGCCCGAATGCCCCTAATCGCCGAACTTGCCGACCAGGTTCCCGGCCAGATTCCGGGCTGTGTCCTGCATTTCCTTGCTGTCCGGGACCTTCTCGGCGGTCGCCGTCTGCACCTCGTACTGGACGGTCACCAACACATTCGACGTGCGGAACGCCACAGTCACCGTCCGGTGCCGACCGGTCGTCGGACCCGCCAGCACGTCGTCGACGAACGCCTCGTCGCCGAGGTCGTCCAGCAGCCGCGGCTGAAGATCGGCGACGGAGGAAGCGGACGCGGAAGCTGACGCGGACGGGGAGCCGGAGGCATCCCCCGATGCCTTGCCGGACGGCTCGTCCGACGCGGACGCGGAAGCGCCCTCCGAGGCATCCTCCGAAGCCTCCTCCGAGGCCGAAGCCGACGCCTCCGACGACAGCGGATCCGGCAGATCCGCCGCCTCCGCCTTCGACGCGAACACCGCCGCCGCACGATCGTCGTCGCTCACCGACGTGTCGTACGACACCACCCGCTCGAAATCGAGGCTCAGACGATGCGTGCCACCCCGGGCCGAATCGTCCTTCCACCGGCACCCGACCCGACGGTCCGTGTCGTACGTGACCGTGGCCACGCCCTCGTACGCCTTCTCGCGCTGTTCCGCGTCCGGGAGCCGGTTGATGCCGGGCAGCATCTCGTTCAGCGTCTCCGTGCCGGGCTGGCCGCACGGCTCGGGCAGCGTCCGGTACCTGCCCGGCTCCGCGGTCGACGCGGTCGCGCTCGGCTCACCGGGCTTCGCGTCGTCGGTCCCGCCGTCGCTGTCGGAGCCACTGGTACAGCCGGCGAGCACGGCCGCAAGGAGCACGGCGACACCCGGTACGAACGCGTACGACTTCCGCTGCACCCTGAGGCTCCTCTCGGCGCCTTGCGCCTGGTTAATCGGTTGCCGCGGCGGGGCGGCCAATGGGCACTATGTCTATCGCACGCGCCGCCGTGGACGCCGTTCCGGCATCCGATTTGCCGCCCTGGCGCCGGTATTTGCGCTACATCCACTTCACTCGCTTCACCACCTACGAACCAACTCATCCGATCCTCGGGGGATTTCATGTCATACGTAGAGGTTCCGGGAGCCAAGGTCCCGATCCGCATGTGGACCGACCCGGCCACGGTGGACCCGGGCGCGCTCCAGCAGCTCCAGAACGTGGCGACGCTGCCCTGGATCAAGGGCCTGGCCGTCATGCCCGACGTCCACTACGGAAAGGGCGCCACGGTCGGCTCGGTGATTGCCATGCAGGGCGCGGTCTGCCCGGCGGCGGTCGGCGTCGACATCGGCTGCGGCATGAGCGCGGTCAAGACGTCCCTGACGGCCAACGACCTCCCCGGCGACCTCTCCCGCCTCCGCTCGAAGATCGAGCAGGCGATTCCGGTGGGGCGGGGGATGCACGACGATCCGGTGGATCCGGGGCGGCTGCATGGGTTTGCCACCGGTGGGTGGGACGAGTTCTGGGGGCGGTTCGACGGGGTTGCCGATGCGGTGAAGTTCCGGGAGGGGCGGGCCGTGAAGCAGATGGGAACGCTCGGCTCGGGGAATCACCTGGTAGAAATTTGTCTTGATGAGTCAGGTTCGGTCTGGCTCATGCTGCACTCCGGTTCCCGCAACATCGGCAAGGAACTGGCGGATCACCACATCGGAGTGGCGCAGAAGCTTCCGCACAACCAGGGACTCGTCGACCGGGACCTGGCGGTCTTCATCTCCGAAACTCCGCAGATGGCGGCGTACCGAAATGACCTGTACTGGGCGCAGGAGTACGCGAAGTACAACCGCGCGATCATGATGGCGCTGCTCAAGGACGTGATCCGCAAGGAGTTCAAGAAGGCCAAGCCGACGTTCGAGACCGAGATTTCGTGCCACCACAATTACGTCGCGGAAGAGCGGTACGACGGCATGGACCTGCTGGTCACCCGCAAGGGAGCGATCCGGGCCGGGTCCGGCGACTACGGGATCATTCCCGGATCCATGGGGACCAGCTCGTACATCGTGAAGGGCCTCGGCAACAGCAAGGCGTTCAACTCGGCCTCGCACGGAGCCGGCCGGCGGATGAGCCGCAACGCGGCGAAGCGCCACTTCACGGTGCGGGACCTGGAGGAGCAGACTCGCGGCGTCGAGTGCCGTAAGGACTCCGGGGTCCTGGACGAGATTCCGGGTGCGTACAAGAACATCGACCAGGTGATGGTTCAGCAGAGCGACCTCGTGGAGGTCGTGGCGAAGATCAAGCAGGTTGTGTGTGTGAAGGGCTGAACTGGCCGGAGGGCCCGAGCCGTTGGCAACTCGGACCCTCGGCCGGGCATCACTCCGGCATCGGCACCTTCCCGCTCAGCAGGCGCCACCGTCGCAGGTTGCAGCTCTGGTAGGTGCGGCCCAGCTCCTCGGCGGCGGCCGCGATGCTGTCGTGCTTCAGGAGAACGCGGTCCTCCCACTCCTTCCAACGTCGCGCGGTGTACGCCGCCCTCATGTCGGCCGGCCGGGTCCAGCCGATCAGCGAGTCGGCCGAAGTCTGCTTGCGCTCGAGCGCGAGGCAGCCCGGATAGTAGAGATGGGCGCTCAGCTTCTGGGCGGCCTCCATCGCGTACATGACGTTGTAGATGCCGTCCCGCTCATTGCGCTTGGGGTGACGCTGCACCTCGGCGACCTTGCGGGCGTAGAAGCACAGGTAGACCGCGATGGCCGTGCTTTGCGTGGCGAGTGTGATGTACGGGAGCCCCTTGCCCGTGTACCCGACGGAACCGTCCGCGTCGATCACTCCCCGCAAGTAGTCGCGTCGCGAGAACGGCACCCGGGGTGGCTTGATCTGCTTGGACTTGCGCCCGTAGGGCAGTCCGAGATCGTTGATCTTCGTGCGTGCTTCCAAGGAACACAGGGTCCAGGTCGCCGAGTGGTGGGCCTTGGCGAAGTTCGTCTCTCGGACGCGTTCCTTGATGCTGCTGTTGTACGGCGTCAGCTCCTGGAACCTGCGCAGGATGTCGACGTCACGGATGTTGATCTCGGCGGTCAGGCGGCCCTTCTGGCCAGTGCCCTTCTCAAGGTGCCCGTCCATCTGAAGGAATCCGAACATGTACGAGTACTCCGGGACCTCCAGGTCCATGAACCCGGACGCCGAGGGATCGTCGAACGCCAGTTGGTGAGCGCTAGGCTCGCGTTCAGCCATGGGAAGTTACTGCCTTCCTCTTGGTCAGGCCTCCGGTCGGGACTGCAATCCCGCCGGGGGCCGTTCTGTTTTCGGTTGTCGTTCGTGACGCTAGCCCGCGCGTTCCCTGTCCGTCCGGGTGATCGAGGGGCGTCACCCGTGTGAGTGGCGCGCGTACCCTGGGATTCGGTTCAGTGGATCGTCGCCGAAAGGTAGGGCAAGGCCATGGCTCCCGCCCCCGCATCTCGTATCGCCGTCGTCACGGGCGCGAGCAGTGGCATTGGTGCCGCCACTGCTCGGCGGCTGGCGGCCGAGGGGTATCGCGTGGTGCTCACGGCTCGCCGGGAGGACCGGATCGAGGCGGTCGCCAAGGAGATCACGGCTGCCGGGCACGATGCCGTGGCGTATGCGTTGGACGTGACCGACCGGGCTGCTGTCGATGAGTTCGCTTCGGCGTTCAAGGCCATCGGGGTGCTCGTCAACAATGCCGGTGGTGCGCTCGGGGCCGATCCCGTTGCCACCGGGGACCCGGATCAGTGGCGGCAGATGTACGAGACGAACGTCATCGGCACGCTCAATGTCACGCAGGCGCTGCTGCCCGCGCTCACCGCGAGCGGGGACGGGACTGTTGTTGTGCTGTCGTCGACTGCTGGGCACGGGACCTATGAAGGTGGCGGCGGGTACGTCGCTGCCAAGCATGGGGAGCATGTGCTCGCCGAGACGCTGCGGCTGGAGATCGTCGGGACGCCCGTGCGGGTCATCGAGGTCGCGCCGGGGATGGTGAAGACCGACGAGTTCGCGCTGACCCGGTTCGGCGGGGACGAGGCGAAGGCCGCCAAGGTGTACCAGGGCGTGGCGGAGCCGCTGAGTGCGGACGATGTCGCCGACACGATCGGCTGGGCCGTGACCCGGCCGCCGCACGTGAACATCGACCTGCTGGTGGTGCGGCCGCGTGCGCAGGCTTCCAATACGAAGGTGCATCGTGAGCAGTCCTAGCCCGGCTGGTGAGAGCGATCCGCTGGACGTGCTTCAGCGGGAGTACGACGACCGGCGCCGGGCTGAGGAGAAGCGCGGCGAGCGGTACATGTGGTGGTACCTGGCGTACTTCCTGTTCGGCATTCACATCGTCGCGTTCGTGATGATTTACGCGATCAAGCACGCGAACTAGTCAGCTAGCCGGCGTAGGCCGTCGGTGGCACGCCCACCGTCGCCGTGAAGTCCCGTACGAGGTGGGCCTGGTCCGCGTAGCCGAGGTCGGCGGCGAGCGCGGCCCAGTCGATGTCGCGGCGGGCGGCGGCCGTTTCCACGGCTTCGTGGATGCGGTAGCGCAGGATGCACCACTTGGGGCTGACGCCGACGTAGGCGTGGAAGAGGCGCTGGAGCGAGCGGACCGTCATGCCCTCGGCCTGTGCGAAGTCGGCTACGCGGCGTACTCCGCGGTCGGCGCGTATGCGGTCGACCAGGCCGGTCGCGAGTTCGGCCTGTGGGTCGGGTTCGGCGGGGGCGAGGGGGAGCAGGTAGGCGTCGAGGGCGGCGATGCGGTCGGTGTCGTCGGTGGGGGAGAGGATCGCCGTCGGGTCCGTGGGCGGGAACATCTCCTCGTAGGGCAGGACGCGGCCCGTCCACTGGGAGACCGGTGCGTCCGGTGCGAAGGGGCGGAAGGCTCCCGGCCGGAATTTCACCCCGCACACCTTTCCCCGCCCGTGGATCTTGCGGACGTAGAGGCCGGGTGCGGCGACGCCGGTCAGTTCCCCGTAGGGCGGTTGGTCGATGTCATCCTGCTGGAAGGTGAGGTGCACGGATGGGTGGGGCAGGACGTGCGAGGCGTACGGCTCCGGCAGGTCCCAGTCGATGAACCAGTAGTGCTCGACGTACCGCCGCAGGGGTTCGGCGGGCTCGTGGCGGCGCAGCCGTACGCGCGTGAGGAGCGCGGTCGGGTCGACGATTCCGCGGGTGTCGGGGCGGCGGTCCTCTGGCATGAAGAGAGCGTAGAGGGGGGCACTGACAGCGGCAGTGGCTGTGGTGTCGTGCGTCGTGTTTCTTCAAGCCGGGCGGGGCGGGTGCTCGTAGCGTCGAGGTATGGACACGAACGAGAAGCAGATGGACGTGAAGCCGCTGGGCGTGCTGCTTGGTGCGGCCGTCTCCCGGGCCGTCCCCGTCGTCGCGGGTGTCGAGGACAAGGATCTCGATGGCCCCACGCCGTGTGCGGACTACGACGTGCGGGCGCTGGTCAATCATCTTCTGCACGTGGTCGTCGAGTTTCAGAAGCTGGCGGTGAAGCGGGATTCCGATTTCTCCTCGACGCCGGACTACGTGGCGGAGGGTGGTTGGCGGGAGCGGTTCGCGAGCGAGGCGGACGCGCTGGTCGAGGCCTGGTCGACGCCCGGTGCGGAGGAGGGGACGACCGGGTCGCTGAACATGCCGGCGCGGACCGTGGGCGGGATGGCGCTGCTGGATCTGACCGCGCACGCGTGGGACCTGGCGCGGGCGACGGGTCAGGAGTACGGGGCCGATCCGGCGGTGGTGGTGGAGCTCACCGGGGTGGTGGAGCGGCTGGCGCCGACGGGCCGGGAGATGGGGGCGTTCGGGGCGGCGGTGCCGGTGGGTGCGGACGCGGATCCGTTCGCGCGGATGCTCGCGGCCACGGGCCGGGACCCGTACGGGAAGTAGGAGGAGCGGGAGGGGGTCGGTCCGGGGCGGGAATAGCTCGCGACGGCGCACCGTTCGGAAGGTATAGTTGAAGCATCAACAACCTGCGGAAGGTGAGCAAGGTGAGCAGCATGCAGTTCGGGATCTTCACCGTCGGTGACGTCACCGTTGACCCGACGACCGGACGCGCGCCGAGCGAGCACGAGCGCATCAAGGCGATGCTCGCCATCGCGCGGAAGGCGGAGGAGGTCGGCCTCGACGTCTTCGCCACCGGTGAGCACCACAACCCGCCGTTCGTCCCGTCCTCGCCGACGACGATGCTCGGCCACATCGCGGCGCGCACCGAGAACCTGATCCTGTCGACGTCGACGACGCTGATCACGACGAACGACCCGGTGAAGATCGCCGAGGACTTCGCGATGCTGCAGCACGTCGCGGACGGCCGGGTCGACGTGATGATGGGCCGCGGCAACACCGGCCCGGTGTATCCGTGGTTCGGCAAGGACATCCGTGACGGCATCGACCTCGCCATCGAGAACTACGCGCTGCTGCGGCGGCTGTGGGACGAGGACGTGGTGTCGTGGAAGGGCAAGTTCCGCACGCCGCTGCAGTCCTTCACGTCCACGCCCCGTCCGATGGACGGCGTCGCGCCGTTCGTCTGGCACGGCTCCATCCGCTCGCCGGAGATCGCCGAGCAGGCCGCGTACTACGGCGACGGCTTCTTCCACAACAACATCTTCTGGCCCATGAGCCACACCAAGCAGATGGTGAACCTGTACCGGCAGCGCTACGCCCACTACGGGCACGGCACGCCGGAGCAGGCGATCGTGGGCCTGGGTGGCCAGGTGTTCATGCGGAAGAACTCGCAGGACGCGGTGCGGGAGTTCCGCCCGTACTTCGACAACGCGCCGGTGTACGGCCACGGTCCTTCCCTGGAGGAGTTCACCTCGCAGACGCCGCTGACGGTCGGCTCGCCGCAGGAGGTCATCGAGCGGACCCTGTCGTTCCGTGACCACGTGGGCGACTACCAGCGTCAGCTGTTCCTCATGGACCACGCGGGACTGCCGCTCAAGACGGTCCTGGAGCAGCTCGACCTGCTGGGCGAGGAGGTCGTGCCGGTGCTGCGCAAGGAGTTCGCGAACAAGCGTCCTGCGAACGTGCCGGACGCGCCCACCCACGCCGCGCGGGTCGCCGCCAAGAACGAGGAGGTCAAGAGCGCATGAAGCTCGTCGTCGTCTCGGCGGGGCTGAGTGCCCCGTCGTCCACCCGGCTCCTCGCGGACCGGCTGGCCGCCGCGACCACGGAGCGCGTGGACGCGGAGGTCGGGGTCGAGGTCCTGGAGCTGCGTGACTACGCCACGGAGATCGCCCAGCACTTCGTCACCGGGTTCCCGCCGGCCCGGCTCGCCGCCGCGCTCGACGCGGTGGCGGCGGCGGACGGGCTGATCGCGGTCACGCCGGTCTTCTCGGGGTCCTACAGCGGTCTGTTCAAGTCGTTCTTCGACCTGATCGACAAGGACGCGCTGACCGGGAAGCCGGTGCTGGTCGGGGCGACGGGCGGGACGGCCCGCCACTCGCTCGTGACCGAGCATGCGCTGCGCCCGCTGTTCACGTATCTGCGGGCGGTCGTCCTTCCCACGGCGGTGTACGCGGCGTCGGAGGACTGGGGCGACGAGGGGCTGGCGTCCCGGATCGCCCGGGCGGGCGGTGAGCTTGCCCGTCTGATGGTCCCGTCGGCCGCGGCCCCCGACGTCGACACGTCCGCGGCGATCGCCCCGCGCTCGCTGCACGGAGCGGTCACGTCGGTGGACCCGGCGGACGGCTTCGAGGTCACCCCGTTCGCGGAACGCCTGGAGGCCTTGCGGGTCGGCTGACCCGTGGCCGACGCCCCGGTGCCCATCGCGCGGCACCGGGGCGCCGCCTTGCCCACCCTGCCGCCCCAGGCGGCAGATTGCCCAAGGCGGCGGCGGTCGACCGTGGCGGGTTGGGAGCCGGGCCTGGCAACGGCTCGCCCCAGGTGGTGGCGGCACCCCGCGAGGCCGACGCCCCCGGAGGGGGCGGGTGGGTGGGAAATTGGGCGGGGGGACGGGCCGAGGCAACGGGGGCCCGGTGGGGCGGTGCGGGCAGGTAAATCAAGCCCCTGCGGCGATTGAGCAGCGGGGTCCGGGGCGGAGCCCCGAGGCCGCCACGCCGGTTCGGCATGATCAGCCCCGCCGGCGCTTGAGGCGCGGGGTCCGGGGCGGAGCCCCGTGGCCGTAACGCCGGTTGGGCGTGATCGGCCTCGTCACGCCGGTTCGGCATGATCAGCCCCGCCGGCGCTTGAGGCGCGGGGTCCGGGGCAGAGCCCCGTGGCCGTGACGCCGGTTCGGCGAAAGCAGCCCCGTAACGCCGGTACGGCAAAGCTCAGGCCCCCCGGTGGAGCCGCCCCCCGATCCGCCGCCAGGCCCGCCGCCGCCGAGACGCCGCCAGGTCCTCGAAGAGCGCCTCGTAGCGCCCCACGATCGGCTCCGGGTCATAGCGCTGCGCGGCAGCCCGCGCCGCCGCCCCCATCCTCCGCCGCGCCGGCTCGTCCTCGATGAGGTCGACCAGTGACTCGGCGAGCGCGCTCGCGTTGCCGACCGGCACGAGCCGCCCGTCGACGCCGTCCGTGATGATCTCGGCGGGCCCGAGCGGCGCGTCCGTGGAGACGACGGGCACCCCGCACCGCATCGCCTCGACGAGCGTCATCCCGAAGGACTCCGCGTCGGAGGCGCTCACCACGATCGACGCCCGCGCGAACTCCGGCTCGATGGGCGACACCGCCCCCATGAGGCGGGCCCGCCCGCGCAGCCCGAGCTCGTCCACGAGGGCCCGCAGCCGCGGTTCCTGCCGGCCGCCGCCGTAGATCCGCAGTTCCCAGTCGGGATGCTTCGCGGAGACCGCGGTGAAGGCCTCCAGGAGCAGGTCGTAGCGTTTGCCGGGGGAGAGCCGCCCGGCCGCGGCGATGATCTTCGAGGTGCCGTCCGACGGCGGTACGTCGACGGGCGGCACGATGTTCGGCACGGACAGGATCCGTACGCCGGGCAGCCGCATCCGCGCCCGGTACACCTCCGCGTCCTCCCGCGTGACCGTGACCAGGGCGTCGAGCGTCCGGTAGCGCCGGGCGATGGTCCTGAGCAGCCTGGTGCTGTGCGCGTCGTGCCGCAGGTGTTCCTGCGCGATCCGCAGCGCCCGCTTCGGCCCCCACTGGGCGAGGCAGACATTGAGCCCGGGCCGCGTCCCGATGACGACGTCGGCCTCGCAGTGCTCCTCCAGGTACTCGCGTACGCGGAGGTCGTGCAGCAGCGTGTACTGGCGGTGCCGCTTGTCGGCGGCGGGGTAGACCCGGGCCCGTTTCCCGTACGCGCGGTGGAGCGTGTCGGTCGTCCCGGCCCGCAGGTCCACCAGTGGTACGAGGGTGATCCGCGGGTCGACGGGGAAGCGCGGGGCCTCCCGGTGCCGGGAGGCCGACACGATCTCCACCTCGTGGCCGCCGTACTCGATGAGCGCGGTGGCGAGGTTCAGCGTGGTGCGCGCCGTGCCGCCGACGGCGTACACGTTGTGCAGCAGGAACGCGATCTTCATGTGCGGATGTGTTCCCCGCCGGGGGCGCGCCGCGGGTGAGATCCGGGGAAGAAGCCCTTCGGCCGCCCACCGAACAGGGGACCCTCCGACGGCTCCCGGGCCTGTCGGGCTGCCGTCCCGGCCGCCATCATGGCGGCATGCGTTTCTCGGTCAACATTCCGAACTTCGGTGACTTCGCCGACGCCCGCACCGTCGCCCGCACCGCGGTCGCGGCCGAACAGGCGGGCTGGGACGGCCTGTTGCTGTGGGACCACGTCGTGCACGACAAGAAGGCGCAGCGCGGCAAGCCCTTCGGCGACCCGTGGATGCTGCTCACGGCGGCGGCCCTGGCCACGTCCCGGATCAGGCTGGGCACGCTGGTGGCGGCGGTGCCCCGCCACCGGCCCGAGCAACTGGCCCGCCAGGTCGCCACGTTGGACGCGGTCAGCGGTGGCCGTGTCGTGTTCGGCGCGGGTCTGGGCGGGCCCGCCGACGACGAGTTCGGGAGCTTCGGCGACACCGTCGACCGGGTCCTGCACGCCGAACGCCTCGACGAGGGGCTCGGGTTGCTCGCCCGGTACTGGTCGGGCGAGGACGTGGACCACGACGGCGCCCACTTCCGCGTACGGGAGACGCAGTTGCTGCCGGCGACCGTCCAGCGGCCCCGCCCGCCCGTGTGGATCGGCGGCTTCTGGCCCGCCCGCCGGCCGATGCGACGGGCGGCCCGCTGGGACGGCGCGGCCCCCTTGTTCGCCGACGCGCTGCACGGGGTGCCGCCGCGCCCGGAGCGGTTCGCGGAGGTCGTCCGGTACGTGAACGAGCACCGGGAGCCGACCGAGGGCCCCTTCGAGTTCGTCGTCGGCGGGCTCACGCCGCCCGGCAAGGCGGCGGCGCTCGATGTCGTGGGGCCGCTGGCCGACGCGGGCGCGACGTGGTGGGACGAGCGGCAGTTGCAGACGGGCGGGTCGATCGACTCGTACGAGGCGGTGCTGCGGAGGGTCGAGGCGGGTCCGCCGGAGGTGTAGGGGCCCGGCTACGGCCAGACCAGGCAGTACGCCTGGTGTCCCGCGTCGTGCAGCCGGTGGCTGAAGTCCTGCCATTCGTGGAGCAGTTGGTACACGTTGAACGCGTCGCGCGGGCCGCCGCGGTCGGGGACCGTGGACCAGATGAACGCCGCGGCGCCGACGGATTCCTCGCCGACCCCGCGCAGCGGGTCGACGACCGTCATGGGGAGCTTGACCACCGCGTAGTCGGGGTGCAGGACGACGAGCTCCAGGGGCGGCACCTTGTGCAGGGGTATGCCCTCGATGCCGGTGAGGACCATCGCGGCCATCGTCTCCGGTTTGATCTTGGTGAACATGCCGCCCATGCCCAGCTCGTCGCCCCCGAGCTCCTCGGGGCGCATGGAGATCGGGACGCGGGCGGCGGTCGCGCCGTCGGGCGCGCCGAAGTATTTGTACGTCACCCCCACCCGGCCACCATTCCCGATGTCCCCGTCCCTGATGTCCCGGGCCTCTTCGCCCTCTTCGCGTCGGTGCTTCCCCCGCCGGGCACGCCGTGGGCCCAGGTCACCGGTCCCCTCGCCCAGTCCGCCACCGCGATGCATATCTCCACCCGACTGCTGTTCCCCGGGCCGCGCAAGCCCTTTTGTAGGCCGCGCGACCGCCTGCGCGCAACCCGATCATCGTGTCAGTGACCTCCCCCACGGTCCCCCGCCGAAACGTGTCGGCGCGCCGTGGCGCGATGCAGAGTCTAGGGTCCCGCGGGTCCGCGCGCTGGGGCGCGCGAGGGTGGGCCGTACGCTGAGAGGTATGGCAGAGGCGAACAACACTCCCTATCCCTATGAGGCACCCGCGTCGCAGGGGCTTTTCGACCGTGCGGAAGCGGTGACGCCCGGTGGCGTGAACTCGCCCGTGCGCGCATTCCGGGCGGTGGGCGGAACGCCCCGGTTCATGGTGTCCGGCAGCGGTCCGTATCTCACCGATGCCGACGGGCGCGAGTATGTCGACCTCGTGTGCTCGTGGGGGCCGATGATCCTCGGCCATTCCCACCCCGAGGTGATCGCGGCCGTGCAGGAGGCCGTCTCGCGCGGCACCTCCTTCGGTACGCCCGGCGCGGGCGAGGTCGAGCTGGCCGAGGAGATCGTCGGGCGGATCGACCCCGTCGAGCAGGTGCGCCTCGTGTCGTCCGGCACCGAGGCGACCATGTCGGCGATCCGGCTGGCGCGCGGCTTCACCGGCCGGGCGAAGGTCATCAAGTTCGCGGGCTGCTACCACGGGCACGTCGACGCGCTGCTCGCCGCCGCCGGGTCCGGCGTCGCCACGCTGGGCCTGCCGGACACCCCGGGTGTCACGGGCGCGCAGGCCGGCGACACGATCGTGCTGCCGTACAACGACATCGAGGCGGTGCGCGCCGCGTTCGCCGCGAACCCCGGCGAGATCGCCTGTGTGATCACGGAGGCCTCGCCCGGCAACATGGGTGTCGTGCCGCCGAAGCCCGGCTTCAACCAGGGCCTCAAGGACGTGTGCGCGGCCAACGGCGCGCTGTACATCTCCGACGAGGTGATGACCGGTTTCCGTACGTCGAAGGCCGGCTGGTTCGGTGTCGACGGCGTCGTTCCCGACCTGCTGACCTTCGGCAAGGTGATGGGCGGCGGCTTCCCGGCCGCCGCGTTCGGCGGTCGCGCCGACGTGATGGCGCACCTCGCCCCGGCCGGCCCCGTCTACCAGGCGGGCACGCTGTCCGGTAACCCCGTCGCCACCGCCGCCGGTGTCGCCCAGCTGCGGCTGCTCGACGACGCGGCGTACGCGAAGGTCAACGCGACCAGCGAGCAGCTGCGCGGCCTGGTTTCGGAGGCGCTCACCAAGGAGGGTGTCGCGCACCGCGTGCAGAACGCCTCCAACATGTTCACCGTGTTCTTCACGGAGAACGAGGTGGCGAACTACGAGGACGCGAAGGGCCAGGACGCGTTCCGCTTCGGCCCGTTCTTCCACTCGATGCTGGAGCAGGGCGTGTACCTGCCGCCGTCGGCGTTCGAGTCCTGGTTCGTGTCGACCGCTCACGACGAGCGGGCGATCGAGCGGATCGCCGCGGCGCTTCCGGCCGCCGCGCGCGCCGCCGCGGAGGCCACGGCATGAGCGGCCCGAAGTCGGGCGACGACATCACCGTCGTCCATCTGATGCGCCACGGCGAGGTGCACAACCCGGACGGCATCCTGTACGGGCGCCTCCCGGACTACCACCTGTCCGACCTCGGCCGGCGGATGGCCGACCGGGTCGCCGAGCACCTCTCGGTGCGGGACGTCACGCACGTCGTGGCGTCGCCGCTGGACCGGGCGCAGGAGACGGCGACGCCGATCGCGAAGGCGCACGGCCTGGACCTGGACAGCGACGAGCGGCTCATCGAGGCGGGCAACGTCTTCCAGGGCAAGACCTTCGGTGTCGGCGACGGCGCGCTGAAGAACCCGGAGAACTGGAAGCACCTGGTCAACCCGTTCAAGCCGTCCTGGGGCGAGCCGTACATCGAGCAGGTCGTGCGGATGATGGGCGCGCTCGACGCGGCGAAGGACGCGGCGCGCGGGCACGAGGCGGTGTGCGTCAGCCATCAGCTGCCCATCTGGATCGTCCGGTCGTTCGTCGAGAAGCGGCGCCTGTGGCACGACCCGCGCAAGCGGCAGTGCACGCTGGCCTCGCTGACGACGTTCACGTACCAGGGCGACAAGATCGTGTCCGTGGGTTACACGGAGCCCGCCCGCGATCTCGTTCCGGCGCATCTCCTCGCGGGCGCCAAGCCCGTGAAGGGGAAGGACAAGGCCTTCGGGGCCTGAGCCCGGGCAACGACTCCAGCGATAGGCCGCCGTCAACCCGGCGGCCTTTCGCGTACCTCTTCAAATCCCCGCAAAACCGGACCGTTTACCGGAACCCGCGTGTTCCTCATGCCCTCTTCCGGGGCGCCCCTGTGAATGGGGTGGCGTGAGGAACAGGGGACGACGGAATGCGGGACGTGAGTCGCAGGGGGCTGCTCGGGCTCGGTGCGGGCGCGGCGGGCGGGGCACTGCTCGCCGGATGCGGCACGGGCGGTGGCCGGACGGTCGCCCCTTCGGGGCACGGCGAGGCGGGCGCGCACGGACCGCGGCCGCGGCCCATCGGCGACGGCTCGACGGCGTACACGGGGAAGCAGCCCCGTCAGCCGGGCAGGCCCGAGCGGCTCGAACCGGGGCAGAAGCCGCCGCAGTTCGTGGTCTTCTCGTGGGACGGCGCGGGCGAGGTGGGCAACGGCCTCTTCCCCCGCTTCCTGAAGCTCGCCGAGGACCACGGCGCGCACATGACCTTCTTCCTCTCGGGCCTGTATCTGCTGCCCGAGTCGAAGAAGCGGCTCTACCGCCCGCCGAACAACCCCGTCGGCGCCTCCGACATCGGCTATCTGACCGACGCGCACATCGAGGAGACGCTGAGGTACGTGCGCCGGGCCTGGCTCGAAGGGCACGAGATCGGCACGCACTTCAACGGGCACTTCTGCGCGGGCCCCGGCACCGTCGCGAACTGGACGCCCGCGCAGTGGCGCGACGAGATCGACCAGGCGACGTCCTTCGTGAAGAAGTGGCGTACGCACACGGGCCGCAAGGACCTGCCCGCGCTGCCCTTCGACTACGACAGGGAACTCGTCGGCGGGCGTACGCCCTGCCTGCTCGGCCAGGAGAACCTGCTGCCCGCCGCCCGCGAACTCGGCTGGCGCTACGACGCGTCCTCGCCCGGCGGCGTCCAGCGCTGGCCGGACAAGCGGCTCGGGATCTGGGACCTGCCGCTGCAGGCCGTCCCGTTCCCCGGCCGCAGCTTCGAGGTCCTGTCGATGGACTACAACATGCTGGCCAACCAGTCCCTCAACACCACGCGCGCGCCCGCCGCCAACTACCCGGGCTGGCGCGAGCAGTCGACGCAGGCGTACATCCAGGGATTCAAGCGGGCACACGAGACGAACCGGGCGCCGTTCTTCATCGGCAACCACTTCGAGGAGTGGAACGGCGGCATCTACATGGACGCCGTCGAGGACGCGCTGAAGCACATCGCGGCCACCGCCGACAAACACGACGACGTGCGGCTCGTCTCCTTCCGGCAGTTCGTCGACTGGCTCGACGCGCAGGACCCGAAAACGCTCGCGAAGCTGCGTACGCTCGATGTCGGACAGCAGCCCTCCGAGGGCTGGCGCAAGTTCCTCGCAAACCCCTCCTGAAGTGGGCTTTTCCCACCGCGAGGGGGGTGCGGAAGATCCCCTAAACAGACATGCGAAACTTTTCACATGAGTGCCGCCTCCCGCGCCCCCCGCACCACCGCGACGAAGCGCCGCGCCGCCAAGCTGACCGTAGGAGCCGCCGTGGCGGCCCTCGCGCTGACGGCCTGCGGCTCCGGCGGTACGTCCGGCGGCGGCAACAACACCAACTTCGTCACCGGGTCCGGCGGCGTCGCCACGGTCAAGAAGGGCGAGCGGCACGACGCCCCCTCCCTGACCGGCAAGGACCTCGAGGGCAAGCAGCTCGACATGTCCGACTACAAGGGCAAGGTCGTCGTCCTCAACGTCTGGGGCTCCTGGTGCCCGCCGTGCCGCGCCGAGGCGCCGAACTTCGTGAAGGTCGCGAAGGACACCGAGAAGCAGGGCGTCCAGTTCCTCGGCATCAACACCCGCGACACCAGCACCGACCCGGCGAAGAAGTTCGAGGAGTCCTACGGGGTCCCGTATCCGAGCTTCTACGACCCGACCGGGCGGCTGCTCCTCAAGTTCGAGAAGGGCACGCTCAACCCGCAGGCCATCCCCTCGACGATCGTCGTCGACCGCGAGGGGAAGATCGCGGCGCGTTCCCTCAAGCCGCTCAGCGAGAAGGCCCTGCGCAAGATGGTCGCGCCGGTCGTCGCGGAGAAGTGAGCGAAGGTGAGCTCCTCCCTCGTCGCACTCGCCGCCGGTGACACCGTCACGGACGGCGCGCTCCTCCTCGCCGTCCCCATCGCCCTCCTCGGCGGCCTCGTCTCCTTCTTCTCGCCGTGCGTGCTGCCCCTCGTACCCGGCTACCTCTCGTACGTGACCGGCATCACCGGCACCGACCTGATGGAACAGCGGCGGGGCCGGATGGCGGCGGGCGCCAGTCTGTTCGTCCTCGGGTTCACCGCCGTCTTCGTCTCCGGCGGCGCGCTGTTCGGCTTCTTCGGCCAGACGCTGCAGGAGTACCAGCCCGTACTGACCAAGGTGCTCGGCGGCCTCATGATCGCCATGGGTGTCTTCTTCATGGGCTTCATGCCCTGGATGACGCAGCGCGAGTTCCGCTTCCACAAGAAGCCCGCCGCCGGGCTCGCCGGGGCCCCGGTCCTCGGCGCGCTGTTCGGCATCGGCTGGACCCCCTGCATCGGCCCGACCCTCGCCTCCGTGATCGGCCTCTCCTCGGTGCAGAGCACCGCCGGCCGCGGAGCCATACTGACCATCGCGTACTGCCTCGGCCTCGGCCTGCCCTTCGTGCTCGCCGCCATCGCCTTCCGCAAGGCGCTCGGCGCGTTCGGCTGGGTGAAGCAGCACTACACGTGGGTGATGCGCATCGGCGGCATCATGATGATCCTGACCGGAGTTCTTCTGCTCACGGGCGCGTGGGACGCCCTTGTCGGGCAGATGCGGACCTGGTCCACCGGCTTCCAGGTGGGAATCTGATCCATGAGCAACACGACCGACGACGTGCAGGCGACCGGTGGCGATCCCACTGAGGCCGAGGCCGCGTCCCAGCTGAGCACGGCCCCCCAGGAGGACCGCGCGCCCAACCTGCCGAAACTCGGTGTCATCGGCTGGGTCCGCTGGTTCTGGCGGCAGCTCACCTCGATGCGGGTCGCCCTGATCCTGCTGTTCCTGCTCTCCCTCGGCGCCATCCCCGGCTCCCTGATCCCGCAGCAGGGCACCGACCCGACCAAGGTCGAGGACTTCCGCAAGGCACACGACGTGCTCGCGCCGCTCTACGACAAGATCGGCTTCTTCCACGTCTACAGCTCGGTGTGGTTCTCCGCGATCTACCTGCTGCTGTTCGTCTCCCTCATCGGCTGCATCGTGCCGCGCACCTGGCAGTTCGTCGGGCAGCTGCGCGGCCGCCCGCCGGGCGCCCCCAAGCGGCTCACCCGGCTGCCCGCGTACGCGACGTGGCGCACCGAGGCGGACCCCGAGCAGGTGCGCGCCGCCGCCCTCGCGATGATGAGGAAGCGCCGCTACCGGGCGCACGTCTCCGGGACCGCGGTCGCGGCCGAGAAGGGCTATCTGCGCGAGGTCGGCAACCTCGTCTTCCACATCGCGCTGATCGTGATGCTGGTGTCCTTCGCCTGGGGCCAGCTGTTCAAGTTCGAGGGCGGCAAGCTCGTCACCGAGGGCGACGGGTTCGCCAACACCCTCACCCAGTACGACGACTTCAAGTCCGGCAACCTCTTCGACAGCGACCACGACCTGTCGCCGTTCAGCTTCACCCTCGACAAGTTCACCGCCACGTACGAGCGCACGGGCCCCGAGAAGGGCACCCCGCGCACGTTCCGCGCGAACGTCAGCTACACCGAGGGCTCCGGCGACAAGACGAAGAAGGGCAAGATCGAGTCCAACCACCCGCTGGACATCGACGGCACCAAGATCTTCCTCAACGGGCACGGCTACGCGGTCCCCGTCACGGTCCGGGACGGCAAGGGCAAGGTCGTCTCCAAGCAGACCGTGCCGATGCTGCCGATCGACTCCAACATCTCCTCGCAGGGCGCCATCAAGGTGATGGACGGCTACAAGAACGCGAAGGGCGAGAAGGAGCAGCTGGGCTTCGCCGCCTGGTTCGTGCCGACGTTCGCGGGCGCGGGCAAGGGCACGATGCTCTCCCAGTTCCCCGCGCTCGACTTCCCCGTCCTCGCGCTGAACGCGACGCACGGCGACCTCGGCGTGGACGCGGGCCTGCCGCAGAACGTGTACCAGCTGGACACCTCGCACATGAAGTCCTTCAAGGACTCCAAGGGCAAGGCGCTCAAGCAGCGGCTGCTGCCCGGCGAGACGATGAAGCTGCCGAACGGGGCGGGCTCCGTCACGTTCGACAAGGACATCAAGGAATGGGTCACCTTCCAGATCTCCCACCAGCCCGGTGACACCTGGGCACTCGGCGGCGCCATCGCCGCGATCGGCGGTCTGGCCGGCTCCCTGTTCATCCAGCGCCGCCGCGTCTGGGTGCGCGCCGTCGAAGGCCCCGACGGGGTGACCGTCGTCGAACTCGCGGGCCTCGGCCGCAGCGAGTCCGCGAAGCTGCCGGAGGAGCTCGGCTCCCTGGTCGACCAGCTCCACAGCGAGGCACCGAGCGCGCCCGACACCCCCGACTCCACCGAATCACCTACTGCTGTTCCTGCCGCCGAAGGGGCTGAGAAGTGAATCTCGCCGCCGCAGTCAACGAGAACCTGGCTCACACCAGTAACGTCCTCATCTACTCGTCGATGGCCGTGTACCTGCTCGCGTTCTTCGCGAACATGGCCGAGTGGATCTTCGGCAGCCGCAGCAAGGTCGGCCGTACCGCCGCCGCGCTGACCGGCAAGGCCGAGACGAAGTCGGCGGCCGCCGCGCCCGCGGTCACCGTCAAGAAGGAGGGCGGCACGGCCGTCATGGAGCGGCCGCAGGTCGTCACCCGCGCCGCGGCCGGCGCGCGCGACGTGCCGGACGGGCCCGGCGCCGCCGCCGGTGACGTGCAGGGCGACCTGTACGGGCGCATCGCCGTGTCCCTCACGGCGCTCGGCTTCATCATCGAGTTCGGCGGTGTGGTCACCCGCGCGCTCTCGGTGGAGCGGGCCCCGTGGGGCAACATGTACGAGTTCTCGATCACCTTCTCCACCGTGGCCGTCGGCATCTACCTGGTGCTGCTCGCGCTGAAGAAGAACGTGCGCTGGCTCGGCCTGCCCCTGGTCATCACGGTCCTGCTCGACCTCGGCCTCGCCACCACCGTGCTCTACACCTCCAGCGACCAGCTGGTCCCGGCGCTGCACTCGTACTGGCTGTACATCCACGTCTCGACGGCGATCTTCTGCGGCGCGGTCTTCTACGTCGGCGCGGTCGGCACGATTCTGTACCTCTTCAAGGACTCCTACGAGAACAAGCTCGCGAGCGGCGGCACGCCCGGCAAGTTCGCGACCTCGGTCATGGAGCGGCTGCCCGCCTCGCAGTCCCTCGACAAGTTCTCCTACCGCGTGAACGCGGCCGTCTTCCCGCTGTGGACGTTCACGATCATCGCGGGCGCCATCTGGGCGGGCGACGCGTGGGGCCGCTACTGGGGCTGGGACCCCAAGGAGACCTGGTCGTTCATCACCTGGGTCGCCTACGCGGCGTATCTGCACGCCCGCGCGACGGCCGGCTGGAAGGGCCGCAAGGCCGCCTACCTGGCGCTGATCGCGTTCGGCTGCTGGATCTTCAACTACTACGGCGTGAACATCTTCGTCACCGGCAAGCACTCGTACGCCGGGGTGTGACACCGGGTCGAGAGGGCCGGTCCCGCGCTGCGGGGCCGGCCTTCGGCATGTCCGGGGCCCTCAGGGCGCCAGCGAGCGCCAGATCCGGTCCGGCAGGGTGCGGGCGGCCTCGGCGAGGTCGATGTCGCCGACCCCGGCGAGCCAGCTGCGGGCGACGGCGATGACCGGGCCGAGGACGAGCGCCTCGATGAGCGGGGCGGGCAGCGGGGCGACGGCGCCGGACTCGACGTGCTGCCGCATCCACTCGGTGAGCGGCGAGAGCCGGGCCTCCTGGGCGTCGCGCAGCTGCTGGGCGTGCTCCATGGTGAGCCGGTCGGCGTAGGAGGAGTGCAACAGGCGGGCGGCGTCCGGGTGTTGCTCGATGAAGCCGAGATACGCCTCGGTGAGCGCGCGGATTCCGGCGGTCGGGGTGCGCGAGTCGCCCAGGGCGGTGCCGAGTTCGCCGAGGAGCCGGCCGAGCCAGCGCAGCAGCAGCTCCCGCATCAGTCCGTCGACGCTGCCGAAGTGGTGGTAGAGGCTGCCCGGGCTGGCCCCGCTCGTGCCCGTCAAGGCGCTGACGGTGACGCCCTGTTCGCCCGATTCCGCGTACACGCGCAGTGCGGCGTCGAGGAGTCGGTCGACGGTCTCGGCGCCGCGCAGTTGTTTGGGGCTCATGTCGACCACCAGCGTAAGGCACCGCTTCGAGGCTGTGTTTCTATAGTGAATTTCTAGAAATTCACTCCAGTTCAGTAAGGTGCTGAGCCACACTGAACTCCGCGTACGGCCCGAGGGGGGGAACCTCAGGCCCGGGGGCGTCGAGCGGCACAGGGGACCGCTCGACGTCACCGGCGACGCGCCCACCGGCTCACTCGCCGATGTCCCCGATGTCTTCGTGCCACAGCTCCGGCTTCGCCGCGATGAAGTCCGCCATCAGGCCGGCGCACTCGGGGTCGTCGAGCAGGACGATCTCCACGCCGTGCTCGGCGAGCCAGTCGTGCCCGCCGTGGAAGGTGCGCGCCTCGCCGATGACGACGCGGGAGATCCCGAACTGCCGCACCAGGCCCGAGCAGTACCAGCAGGGGCTGAGCGTGGTCACCATCGTGGTGCCCCGGTACGTGCGCTGCCGGCCCGCCCTGCGGAACGCGTCGGTCTCCCCGTGCACGGACGGGTCGGCGTCCTGCACACGCCGGTTGTGGCCGCGGCCGAGCACCTCGCCGTCAGCGGAGTACAGGGCGGCGCCGATCGGGATGCCCCCTTCGGCGAGCCCTGCCCTGGCCTCCGCCACGGCGGTGGCGAGCCAGGTGCGGGCGAGGTCCAGGTCCATGGTGCTCATTCGTCCTTCTTGTCGTCGTCCCTCAGGGACCGCAGGAACTCGGGGTTGTCGTCGGGCGCGACGAACCGCTTGCCGCCGCCCGCGGGCGCGCGCCGCGGCCTGCCCACCGCCAGCCAGGCGATCGGCCCGATGAGCACCTGGCCGAAGAGCAGGATGATGAAGACCCAGGCCAGCTTCGGCAGCTTGCGCACCTCCTTCTCCGGCGTGTTCAGACAGTCGATGAACGTGTAGATCCAGAGCGCAAGGACCAGCAGGAACGGCAAGTAGCGCAGCATGGTGTCGTGGTCCCCCAAGGAGCGGAACGGGGCACATCGGGCCCCCGGTGACGGGGCCAGGGTAACGGTTGCCGGATACTGGAACGCATGGCTTACGACGATCTTCGCTCCCTGCTCAGGGCTCTGGACCGCGAGGGCGACCTGAAGCGCATCAAGGCCGAGGTCGACCCGTACTTGGAGGTCGGTGAGATCGTCGACCGGGTGAACAAGGCCGGCGGCCCCGCTCTCCTCTTCGAGAACGTGAAGGGCTCGTCGATGCCCCTCGCGATGAACGTGTACGGCACGGACCGGCGCCTCCTCAAGGCGCTCGGCCTCAAGTCGTACGAGGACATCAGCGAGAAGATCGGCGGCCTGCTCAAGCCGGAGCTGCCGCACGGGTTCGTCGGCATCCGCGAGGCGTTCGGCAAGCTCGGGGCGATGACCCACGTACCGCCGAAGAAGGTGAAGTCGGACGACGCGCCCGTGCAGGAGGTGGTGCTGCAGGGCGAGGACGTCGACCTGGAGCAGCTTCCGGCGCTGTTCACGTGGCCCGAGGACGGCGGCTCCTTCTTCAACCTGGGTCTGACCCACACCAAGGACCCGGAGACCGGCGTCCGCAACCTCGGGCTCTACCGCCTCCAGCGCCACGACAAGCGCACCATCGGCATGCACTGGCAGATCCACAAGGACAGCCGGAACCACTACCAGGTGGCCGCCCGCAAGGGCGAGAAGCTGCCCGTCGCGATCGCCTTCGGCTGCCCGCCCGCGGTCACGTACGCGTCGTCGGCGCCGCTGCCCGGCGACATGGACGAGTACATGCTCGCCGGGTTCATCCAGGGCAAGCGCGTCGAGATGGTCGACTGCAAGACGGTGCCGCTCCAGGTCCCGGCCAACGCCGAGGTCGTCATCGAGGGCTGGCTGGAGCCGGGCGAGATGCTGCCCGAGGGGCCGTTCGGCGACCACACCGGCTTCTACACGCCGCAGGAGCCGTTCCCCGCGCTGAAGATCGACTGCGTGACGATGCGGAAGCGTCCGCTGCTCCAGTCGATCGTGGTCGGCCGCCCGCCGACGGAGGACGGCCCGCTGGGCCGCGCCACTGAGCGCTTCTTCCTGCCGCTGCTCAAGGTGATCGTCCCGGACATCGTGGACTACCACCTCCCCGAGTCCGGCGGCTTCCACAACTGCGCGATCGTCTCGATCGACAAGAAGTACCCGAAGCACGCCCAGAAAGTGATGTCCGCGATCTGGGGCGCGCACATGATGTCGCTGACCAAGCTCATCGTGGTCGTCGACTCCGATTGCGACGTCCACGACCTTCATGAAGTCTCGTGGCGGGCCCTCGGCAACACCGACTACGCCCGCGACCTGATGATCACCGAGGGCCCGGTCGACCACCTCGACCACGCCTCGTACCAGCAGTTCTGGGGCGGCAAGGCGGGCATCGACGCGACGAAGAAGCTGCCCGAGGAGGGCTACACGAGGGACGGCGGCTGGCCCGAGATGGTCGTCTCCGACCCCCGTACGGCGGCCCTGGTGGACCGCCGTTGGAAGGAGTACGGACTCTAGTGACCAGCGCTTCAGCAGCAATCCCGCAGCAGCCGGGACGGACCAGGGCGTTTCTGCGCCTGGTCATGATCGAGCACTCGGTCTTCGCGCTGCCCTTCGCGTACATCGCCGCGCTGACGGCCATGTTCGAGCTGGACGGGAACATCCACTGGGGGCGCCTGCTCCTGGTCACCATCGCGATGGTCGGCCTGCGGACGTTCGCGATGGCGGCGAACCGGATCATCGACCGGGAGATCGACGCGCGCAACCCGCGCACGGCCCACCGCGAACTCGTCACCGGCGCGATGTCGGTGAAGACCGCGTGGACCGGCGCGCTGGTCGCGCTCGTCGTCTTCCTCGGCGCGGCGGCGCTCCTGAACCCGCTCTGCCTGGCGCTCGCGCCCATCGCGGTGATCCCGATGGTCGTCTACCCGTACGGCAAGCGGTTCACGAACTTCCCGCAGGCGATCCTCGGCCTCGCCCAGGCGATGGGCCCGATCGGCGCGTGGATCGCGATCACCGGCGAGTGGTCCTGGACCGCGGTGATCCTCGGCCTCGCCGTCGGCATCTGGATCGGCGGCTTCGACCTGATCTACGCCTGCCAGGACGTGGAGACGGACCGCGAGGTCGGCGTGAAGTCGGTCCCGGCGCGCTTCGGCATCCCCGGCGCGATCTGGGGCGCCCGCGCCTGCCACACCGTCACGACGGCGCTGTTCGTCTGGTACGCCCTGGCCACCGACGCGGGCACGTTCTTCTGGGTCGGCCTCGTGATCGTCGCGGGCGCCTTCCTCTACGAGCACACGATCGTCAAGCCCCATGACCTGTCCCGCCTGAACCGGGCGTTCTTCCAGGTCAACGGCTTCATCGGGATCGCGCTTTTCGTGTGCGCGCTCCTCGACCTGCTGGTGCGGGGGCTGTCGGTCTAGGACAGGGCCTCAGGCCCTCAGGCCCTCAGTCCGACGGGCGGCGGCGGAAGACGAACGCCGCCGCCACGCCCGCCGCGAGGCCGATCAGGTGGCCCTGCCAGCTCACCCCGTCGTTCGTGGGGGAGAGGCCCGCCAGGAACGACGTGCCCCAGTACGCGGCTATGAGCACGCCGACGACGATGCCGAGCGGGCGGCGCTCCACGAAGCCGGACAGGACGACGAAGGCGAACAGGCCGAATATCAGGCCCGAGGCGCCCGCCGTGTTCGTATGGGCCGGGGCCACCAGCCACACCCCGAGGCCGTCCGCGACGACGATCAGGGCGCAGGCCAGGAAGAAGCGGCGCAGCCCGCCGAGCGCCGCGAAGAAGCCGAGGACCAGCAGGGGTATCGAGTTCGCCGCGACGTGCGCGAAGCCGAAGTGGATGAAGGACGCCGGGACGACGTCGATCAGCTCGGAGGCCTCGCGCGGCTGGATGCCGAAGGTGTCCAGGGCGTTGCCGGACGCCGCGTCGACCGCTTCGAGAAGCCACAGCAGGGCCACCCAGGCGAGCATCACCTTGCCCGCGGTCAGCGCCCGCCCGCGCGTCGGCCGGCGCCGCGCCACCGCCCGGCCCGATCCGGCAATTCCGTCCTCGTACGTCATCCCAGCCCCCCGCCCGTCATGGAAGGAACGCTCGCCGCCCCTGCTCAAGTTCCCCCGCCGGGCCGCCGGATAGGCTCGTGGTGTGGAGCACGTCAAAGCAAGCAGCCGCAGGCCCTGGGTCGTCGGGGTGTCCGGAGCGTCGGGTACCCCGTACGCCGCTTCCGTGCTGCGGGCCCTGCTCGCGGCGGGCGAATCGGTGGACCTCGTCGTCTCGCGGGCCTCGCGGCTCACGCTGCTCGACGAGACGGGCATCCCGCTGCGGGACGCGCACTGGCGCGAGGACCTGGCGCAGTGGCTGGCGCGCGGCGCCGACGGAAAGCCGGACACGTTCGGCGGGATCGGCCTCGACGACGTGCGGTACTGGCCCGCGGGCGATCTCGCGGCGGGCCCTTCCTCCGGCTCGTACCCGGTCAAGGGCATGATCATCGTGCCCGCCTCGACGGCGTGCGTGGCCGGGGTCGCGCTCGGGCTCTCGAAGGACCTGTTGCAGCGGGCGGCGAGTGTGACCCTCAAGGAGCGGCGGCCGCTGATCGTCGCCGTACGGGAGACGCCGCTGAACGGCCAGACGCTCAAGCACCTGGTGTCGCTCGACGAGGCGGGCGCCGTGGTGCTGCCCGCCTCACCGGCGTTCTACGCGGGGGCGACGCACATCCAGGACCTGGTGGACTTCGTCGCGGGGCGGACGCTGGACGCGGCGGGGGTGCCGCACACGCTGTACCGCCGCTGGGAGGGAGAGCTCGGGGGAGGCTCCCGTGCGACAGGGTGACGCGGTCGCGGTCAGCGCTTCTGGTGCCGAGCAGCCCGCCCCCGCGCGCCGCACGAACGGCCGGCACGCCGAGGCTCGATATCCGATGGATCTTCGCTGATCCGAAGGATGGACTTTAGATTTTGCGGGGGAAAACCCTAGCGCGCCTTCGATCGTACACATAAGCTCGCGTCAACGCTGAACAATGAAAGGCATTGGACCTTATGGACGCCGTGGACAGGCAGCTCATCCAGGCCCTGCGCGAGAACGGCCGCGCCTCGTATGCGGAGTTGGGCCGGCTCGTCGGCCTGTCCGGACCCAGCGTCACGGACCGCATCAACCGCCTCGAGGCGGCCGGCGTGATCACCGGCTACCGCGCCACCGTCGACTCCGCCTCGCTCGGCCTCGGTGTCACCGCCCTCATCGGCATCTCGCTCTCCGACGCGGCCGACCACGAGGATGTGGCGGCCCGCCTGCGCGACCTGCACGAGATCGAGGACTGCTGGTTCATCGCGGGCGACGACTCGTACATGCTCAAGGTCCGCGCGGGCGACGTCGACAGCCTGGAGCGCACGATCCGGCGCCTCAGCGGCACGAAGGGCGTGTCCCGGACGCGCACCACGATCATCCTCTCCACGAAGTGGGAGAACCGGGTGGGGGAACTTCCCGAGGAAGCGTGACGGCGTACGGTGGGACGGTCGTTGAGCGAGGAGAGGTAACGGGCATGGACGCAGGGCTCAAGCGCGAGCTGGAGCAGAAGGTCAGGGACGGCGAGCGGCTGTCCCGCGAGGACGGCATCGCGCTCTACGAGTCGGACGACCTGGCCTGGCTCGGCGGCCTCGCCCACGAGGTGCGCACGCGCAAGAACGGCGACGTCGTGCACTTCAACGTCAACCGTCATCTGAACATGACGAACGTGTGCACCGCGTCGTGCGCCTACTGCTCCTTCCAGCGCAAGCCCGGCGAGAAGGACGCCTACACGATGCGCATCGAGGAGGCCGTCAAGCTCGCCCAGGAGATGGAGTCGGAGAACCTGACGGAACTCCACATCGTCAACGGGCTGCACCCGAACCTCCCGTGGCGGTACTACCCGCGCTCGCTCAAGGCGCTCAAGGAGGCCCTGCCGAACGTCGGGCTGAAGGCCTTCACCGCCACCGAGATCCATCACTTCGAGAAGATCTCCGGGATGAGCGCGAGCGAGATCCTCGACGAGCTGATCGAGGCCGGTCTCGAGTCCCTCACCGGCGGCGGCGCCGAGATCTTCGACTGGGAGGTCCGGCAGCACATCGTCGACCACGACACCCACTGGGAGGACTGGTCGCGGATCCACCGGCTCGCGCACGAGAAGGGCCTCAAGACCCCGTCCACGATGCTGTACGGGCACATCGAGGAGCCCCGGCACCGCGTCGACCACGTGCTGCGGCTGCGCGAACTCCAGGACGAGACCAACGGTTTCCAGGTCTTCATCCCGCTGCGCTACCAGCACGACTTCGTCGACATGCAGGACGGCAAGGTCCGCAACAAGCTGCAGGCGCGGACGACGATGGCCACGGGCGCGGAGGCGCTGAAGACCTTCGCCGTGTCCCGTCTCCTGTTCGACAACGTGCCGCACGTGAAGTGCTTCTGGGTCATGCACGGACTGCAGACCACGCAGCTCGCGCTCCAGCACGGGGCGGACGACATGGACGGCTCGGTCGTCGAGTACAAGATCACGCATGACGCGGACAACTACGGGACGCCGAGCAAGATGACGCGTGAGGATCTGCTCGACCTCATTCGTGACGCGGGGTTCCGGCCGGTGGAGCGGAACACGCGGTACGAGATCATCCGGGAGTACGAGGGGGCCGACCCGGGGCGGCGGGATGAGCCGCAGCCCATGCGGGTCTGATCTTTAACGGGTCCCGGTTCTGCCGGGGCCCGTTTTTGTTGCGGTGGGCGTCTCCATGGGTCGCGGGGCTCTGCCCCGGACCCCGCGCCTCAATCGCCGGCGGGGCTCCCGATGGGCAGCATCATGTGGACGTCGTCCCGGTCGTCGCCCGGGGACACCCGGATCGCGCCGGGGACGCGGCCGACCTCTTTGTAGTCGCATGCCGCGTAGAAGGCGTCCGCGCCCGTGCCGCCGCGGCACGTGAGGCGGATGGCCTCGATGCCCTCGAAGGTGCGGGCCGCGTCGGCGGCGGCCGACATCAGGGCGCGGCCGTAGCCCTTGCCCTGGTGGGCGGGGTGGACCATCACCGTGTAGAGCCACAAGTGGTGCTTCATCAGGCGGTGCTGGTTGTACGCGAGGAAGGCGGACGCCGCGATCCCGCCGTGTTCGTCGTGGCCCACCAGGAGCCGGGTGCGACCCTCGGCGAGGTCGGCGAGGCGCTTGACCAGCTCGGGGCGTATGTCATCGGGTGTGACCGGCGGGACGAAGCCGACCGCGCCGCCGGCGTTCGTGACGTCCGACCACAGGGCGAGGAGCCCGTCGCGCAGGGCGGGGTCGATCGCGGGGTCGAGGGTGAAGCGGAGGGACATGTGGGCGAGCGTAACCACGGGATTCCCGGTGAGGTCGGGACGTTCGTATGCCGGGATCGGGACCTTCGGCCGTAGGGGAGAGCTAAGTACCGGGCGTAGCTTGTGAATGTATTCACGAGCGGAGCGCACCGCAGGGTGCTCAAGGAAGAAGGCAACGGCCATGGCTCTCCACGCATCGGACAGTCCCGCCCGACACGGCGCCACGGGCGCCCCGCGCCGCGACGCCGGCAGCCAGGACGACGTGCTCGTCCGCGCGCCCGCCGCCCGCAAGGTCCTCGCCGCGTCCCGCGTGCTCGTCGGCTTCTACTTCCTGTGGGCCTTCCTCGACAAGACCTTCGGCCTCGGGAAGGCGACCCCCTCCGCCGGGAGCTGGCTCAACGGCGGCAGCCCCACCGAGGGCTTCCTGCTGCACGGCACGACCGGGCCCTTCGCCCACATGTTTGACTCCGTGGCCGGGGCCTGGTGGCTCGACATGGTCTTCATGCTCGGCCTGCTCGGCGTCGGCCTCGCCATGATCCTCGGCATCGGCATGCGGATCGCCGCCGCCGCGGGCACGCTGATGATGGCCTTCATGTGGCTCGTCTCGCTGTGGCCCGACAGCAACCCGTTCATGGACGACCACTGGATGATCGCCCTCGTCCTGCTGGTCACCGCGGCGACCGGCGCGGGCCGCACTTACGGCCTCGGCGGGGTGTGGGCCCAGCTGCCCGCCGTCCGCAAGAACCGCTGGCTGGTCTGACGCCGGGACTCCATGAGCCCCCGCCGGAATCGGACGCCCCTCCCCGTGCTTCACTGGAGGGGCGCTCGTCCTGTAAGGGCACCATTTCGGAACGGAAGAGTGGATTGACATGCTCCGCTACACGCTGATGCGGCTCGGGATCTTCGTGGGCTGCTTCCTCGTCGTCTGGGGTCTCGTCGCCACCGGCATCGTGCC
Source organism: Streptomyces sp. NPDC059897 (assembly GCF_042730865.1). Classification (NCBI taxonomy): domain Bacteria; kingdom Bacillati; phylum Actinomycetota; class Actinomycetes; order Kitasatosporales; family Streptomycetaceae; genus Streptomyces; species Streptomyces sp. NPDC059897. The sequence goes on from NZ_JBHWKQ010000003.1 coordinate 104,968, forward strand.
CGCTGGCATCGGTGGCTCCTACTGGCTCTGGATCGCCCTGCTCGGTCTCGTGGTCTCGGCACCCATCAGCTACATCGTGCTGCGCGGTGAGCGCGACCGCGCCTCCAAGAAGGTCGTCGCCCGCGTGGACCGCGCCAAGGCGAACATGACGGCCAACCGCACCATGGAGGACGACGCGGACGACGCCGCCCGCACGGGCTCGGCCTCGTAAGCTTCCTCACACCTCGCACGACCCCGGCACCGGATCTGGTGCCGGGGTCGCCTGCGTTTTCAAGGCAAATCCCGCTTTGGGGGCGTACGGGCACCTCATCTTCCCCAAAGAACCCCTTTGATGTTCTCAAAGTTGCAGTGTTAACGTTCCTGTCATGAAGACATCAGCAGCGCATCAGAAGGCCATGGGCGTCCCGCTCGTGGAGCGCCTGCATGTCGATCTCTGCCGCTGCATGTCCGCGGCGTGTCGCGTCTGATCGCGAAATTCCGAAGTATGCAGCGGCGTCGTTGACCGGATCCGAGGATCCAGCGGTCGCCGCTCCCGCACGTTGCCCGCAACCCCGCGCGTCATCACTGGAGTGCCTCCGTGTCCGCGAACACCCCCGCAGCCGAACAGAAGTCCGGCTTCCGCATACCCAAGATCCCGTTCTGGGCGCAGATCCTCGGCGGTCTCGTCCTGGGTGTGCTGCTCGGCTGGCTGGCCCGCAGCCAGGACATATCCTGGCTGGTCACCACCCTGGCGAAGGTCGGCGACACCTTCATCCAGCTCCTGAAGCTGGCCGTCGCCCCGCTCGTCTTCTTCGCGATCCTGGTGTCGATCACCAACCTTCGTAAGGTCAACAACGCCGCCCGGCTCGCCTCGCGCACGCTGATCTGGTTCATGGTCACGTCGCTGATCGCGGTCGTCATCGGCCTCGCCATCGGCCTGCTGACCAACCCGGGCGCCGGTACGGGCCTGACGCCGAAGGACGGCGCGAAGCCGGAGGAGGCCGGGTCCTGGATCGACTTCCTCACCGGCATCATCCCGACGGACATCATCACGCCGTTCACCGAGCTGAACGTGCTGCAGATCGTCTTCATGGCCGCCGTCGCCGGCATCGCCATCCTGAAGGTCGGCGAGAAGGCCCAGCCGATCCTCACCCTCTCCGAGTCGGTCCTCGAACTGCTCCAGAAGGCCCTGTGGTGGGTCATCAAGCTCGCCCCGATCGGCACCATCGGCCTCATCGGCAACGCCATCGCCACGTACGGCTGGAACCTCATCAGCAAGTACGCGACGTTCACCGCCGACATCTACATCGGTTGCGCCCTGGTCCTCTTCGGCGTCTACCCGCTGCTGCTCGCCACGGTCGCCAAGCTGAGCCCGCTGCAGTTCTTCAAGGGCGCCTGGCCCGCGATCCAGCTGGCCTTCGTCTCCCGCTCCTCCGTCGGCACCATGCCGCTCACGCAGCGGGTCACCGAGCGCCTCGGCGTTCCGAAGGAGTACGCCTCCTTCTCCGTGCCGTTCGGCTCGACGACCAAGATGGACGGCTGCGCCTCGATCTACCCGGCGATCGCCGCGATCTTCGTCGCGCAGATCTTCGGCATCGACCTCAACGTCGGTGACTACCTGCTCATCGCCTTCGTCTCGGTGATCGGCTCCGCCGCCACCGCCGGTCTGACGGGCGCCACGGTCATGCTGACGCTGACCCTGTCGACCCTCGGCCTGCCGATGGAGGGCGTCGGTCTGCTCCTCGCGATCGACCCGATCCTCGACATGATGCGGACCGCGACGAACGTCGCCGGTCAGGCGCTCGTGCCGGTGCTCGTCTCCGCCCGCGAGAAGATCCTCGACCGCGACGCCTACAACAGCGCGACGTCCTCCCCGGTGGACGAGCCGCAGGAGGTGGCCGTGCCGGCCGCCGCCTGACGTCCCCCAGGCCCGTCCCCACGCGAAGGCCCGCTCCCGGAAACCCGGGGCGGGCCTTTCCGTGTGTCCGCGGCCGCGGAGGGGTCAGAGGATGCGCTCGGCCGCGTCGAACTGGTCGACCGGGGCGTCGTCGCACGCGGCGACCGGGCCACCGAGCACATTGCCGCCGACGCCCTGCGGGGCCGGAACCGCGCAGCGCAGGTCGGCGCTGACGAGCGGGGCACCGTAGGAGTTGAGGATGCCGCCCGGGTCGCCGCCGATCGCCACGTCGCCGTTGTCGGTGGCGAACTGCGAGACACCGGTGCCGCTCGTGGTGTCGCCCGTCATGGTGGCGGCGTCGGTGTCGGTCCCGTCGTAGCCGCCGGACACCGTCTCCGGCGCGTCGCCGTACCCCTCGCCGTATCCGGTGGCGGACGCGACGCCCGACGCTCCGACGGTGGCGGCGACGGCGGCCGACGCGAGAGCGGCGCCGGCCAGAACCTTGCGAATCATGAATTCTCCAAGCATGCGGGGGGAGTGGACAGCAGGAGCATGCACGCCGCCGCCCCGACACCGGGCACACCACCTGTGAAACGGCACATCAAACTAACCGAATAGATCAATAAAGCCCCGGCGGCGATATGCCGGGCGAATTCCGGGCCGCGGCGGTGCTTTTGATCCAATGGAGTGGATCACTGGGACACGTCAACGAACGTTGCCGTTTTCGCAGGTCATAGGAGTGCATGCTGCATCCGCGCCGCCCGGAGTCTTCCCTTTCTCTCGGGCTCGGCGCCGGCGGGACGAGGTTCTCGCGATGACGCGCGTCACTCCTTGCGCGGGTCGTCGCGAGAATCTCACACCTTTTTTTCTTCAAAGAAGAAACGTTTCTGTGCTTTCCGGTCGAAAATCATTGATCTGTTTGGTTGGATTGATGGGATCTACCGCCTGTAATTCGTGTGCCGCGGCCACCGGAACGTGCAAGCTCCTGCTGTCCACCCCCACAGCTTGGAGTGATCATGATCCGCAAGGTTCTGTCCGGTGCCGCTCTCGCCTCGGCCGCCGTCGCCGCCACCGTCGGTGGGGCGGGTGCCGCGACCGCCGCCGAGTCCGGCCCGCAGGCCGAGACGATGACCAACGCCCACGACGCGAACGAGGCCGGCCGCGCCGCCGCCTTCGGCGACACGACCAGCGGGACGGGCGTCTCGCAGTTCGGCACCGCGAACGGCGACGTCGCCATCGGCGGCGACCCGGGCGGCATCCTCAACACGTACGGCGCCCCGCTCGTCAACGCCGACCTGCGCTGCGCGGTCCCCGCCGCCCAGGGCGTCGGCGGCAATGTGCTCGGCGGCCCGGTCGCCGCGTGCAACGACGCGCCGGTCGACCAGTTCGACGCCCCCGAGCGCATCATCTGACCGCTGTTCGCCGAGGCCCCCGCCGACGACCCGTGTTCCTCCAGGTACGGATCGTCGTGGGGGCCTCGGCGTGCCGTGACGAGGCGCCCGATGCGTACGCTGAACCGGGTAGAACGTGCGAGGAAAGGCGACTGGGGTGGGCGGTGGCGTGCGGTCCGGGGTGGTGAGGCAGAAGAGGATGCCGAGGGCCGAGCGGGAGCGGCAGATGCTGGACGCCGCCGTGCTGGTGTTCGGCAAGCGGGGCTACCGGGCCGCCTCGATGGACGAGATCGCCGACCTCGCGGGCGTCTCCAAGCCGCTGGTGTACCTGTATCTGAACTCGAAGGAAGACCTGTTCAGCGCGTGCATCCGGCGGGAGTCCGCGGCCCTCGTCGACGCGATCAGGGCGGGCGTACGCACCGATGCGACCGCCGACCGGCAGCTGTGGGAGGGCCTGACCGCCTTCTTCGCGCACACCGCCGAGCGGCCCGACGGCTGGGCGGTGCTGCACAGCCAGGCGCGCTCCGGCGGGGACCCGTTCGTGGCGGAGGTCGTCGCGATGCGCGAGGAGATCGTGGCGTTCGTGACGCATCTGATCGCGGAGGCGGCGCGCGAGGCGCACGACAACCCGGAGCTGGCCGAGCGCGAGGTCGCGGGCCTCGCCCAGGCCCTGGTCGGCGCGGCGGAGGCGCTGGCCGGCTGGGCGAACGGCGACGCGTCGGTGTCCGCGAAGGAGGCCGCCGCGACGATGATGAACTTCGCGTGGTCGGGGCTCGGCAACCTGATGGCCGGGGAGCGGTGGTCGGCGCGTTAGGGCCCCCTAGTCCGCCAGCCCGTGTACCTCGCCGGTGACGTGCACCCGGTCGCCCTTGGCGGCCCGCAGCTCGAAGGCCGGGCCCTGCGCCGCGTACGCCACCTCGCCCGGCAGCAGCACCGGCGCCTTGAAACGGGCCTGTACGTGGACGGGCCCGTGCGCCTTGTGCTCCGCCAGGCAGCGGGCCACCGTCCACATGCCGTGCGCGATGGCGCGCGGGAAGCCGAAGAGGCGGGCCGTGAGCGGGTGCAGGTGGATGGGGTTGCGGTCGCCGGACGCGGCGGCGTAGCGGCGGCCGAGGTCGTCGCCGAGGCACCAGCGGGCGAGTTCGGGGAGCGGTTCGGCGGGGGTGGCCTCTCGCGGCTCCTCGGCGGCGGGCGCCGATGTCTTGTGCCGTGCGAGATACGTACTGGTCGACTGCCACACCGGTTCCCCTTCGGTGTGCAGCTCGGTGACGACGACGGCCTCCGTGCCACGGCGGTGCGGCTGCAACTCCCGTACACGGACGCCCAGTTCGAACGTTTCGGTCGGTGTCAGGTCGCGCTGCTGCGTGATGGCGATCGACGTGTGGACGAGGCCGGGCAGCGGCAGCGGGAACGCGCGCTCCGACATCAGCCGCATCGCGAGCGGGAATCCGAGGACGTGCGGGTAGGTGACGGGTACCTCGGGCCGCTCGGTGGCGAATCCGCAGGCGCGTTCGTACGCGGTGAGGTGGTGCTGCGTGATCCGGAGACCGGGGACGGTGAGCCGGGTGTCGGGCAGGGGAGCGTCCTGGCGTGGCCGCTTGAGCGGTGAGAGGGCGGCGCCGCGGAGCATGAGGGGGAGCAGGGAGGGGGCGGCGTCGAGGGCGACGGTGTGGGTCATGAGAAACGTCCTAGCGAGGCGACGGTCGAGCAAATCAAGCCCGAGCGGCGGGTGGGCAATTCAAGCCCTCCGGCGTCGGGGGCGGGTGGGCAGTTCAAGCCCCGCCGGCGATTGAGGCGCGGGGTCCGGGGCGGAGCCCCGAGGCCGGGGGACGGTCGGGCGCAACGGTCGGCCCGCCCGCCCGTCCCGTCCCGCCCGGAGGGCTTACGCGCCGAGGAGGGACTGTCCGCACACCCGCACCACCTGCCCGTTCACCGCCCCCGACGCCGGGGACGCGAACCACGACGTCGTCTCCGCCACGTCCACCGGAAGTCCGCCCTGACCGAGGGAGTTCATGCGCCGCCCGGCCTCCCGGATGAAGAGGGGGACGGCCGCCGTCATCCTGGTCTCGATGAACCCGGGGGCCACCGCGTTCACCGTGACCCCGTGCTCCGCGGCGGCGCGCGGCGCCAGGGACCGTACGAGGCCGACGATGCCCGCCTTGCTGGCCGCGTAGTTGGTCTGCCCGGTGTTTCCCGCGATGCCGGCGATGGAGGCGGTGGCGACGATCGAGCCGCCGCGCCGCACGGCCCCCGCCTTGAGCAGCGAGTCCGTCGTCCGCAGCACGCTCGCGAGGTTGACCTCCAGGACCGAACTCCACCGCTCGGCGGGCATGTTGGCCAGGCGCCGGTCGCGGGTGATGCCCGCGTTGTGCACGAGTGTGTCGAGGCCGTCGGGCACGAACTCGGCGATCCGCTCGCCCGCGTCGTCGGCCGTGATGTCCAGCGGCAGCGCGCGCCCGCCGAGCCGCTCCGCCACCTTCGCGAGGTCGGCCCCGGCGGACGGCACGTCGAGCAGGACGACCTCGGCCCCGTCCCGTACGAGGGTCTCGGCGACGGCCTCGCCGATGCCGCGGGCGGCGCCGGTGACGAGCGCGGTGCGCCCGGCGAGCGGCCGGTCCCAGTTCTCGGGGAGCGTCGACTCGGCCCCCGCGACGCCCACTTGGATGACCTGCCCGCTCACGTACGCCGACTTCGGCGACAGCAGGAAACGCAGCGTCGACTCGGCGCCGGCCACCGGGCCCGCGACGCGCACCAGGTTCACGGTGCGGCCGCGGCCGATCTCCTTGCCGAGCGAGCGCACGAAGCCTTCGAGGCCCTGCTGCACGGCCGCCTGGTGGTGGTCGTCGGGCGACGGCTGCGCGCCGAGGACGACGACGCGGCCGCCGGGTGCGAGGGAGCGGACGACCGGGTGCAGCGCGGCGTGCACCTCGGCGAGGGAGTCGAGGCCGGTCACGGCGGTGGCGTCCACGACGGCGGCGACGGGCCGCCCGGCGGACGAAGCGGAGGACGCGACGTCGAGGCCGGTGCCGGTGAGCAGCTTCGCGAGTTCCTCGCGGTGCGCGGCGTCGGGCTCGCCCGCCGTGAGGTGCAGCAACTGGCCTTCGAGGCGCGGGTGTTCGGGGCTGAAGCGGTGCAGTGGTGCGGGCTGCGGCAGGCCGAGGCGGCGGGTCAGGAACCGGCCCGGGGCCGTGCCGGTGAAGTTCAGGTAGCGGTCGGCCATTGTCCTGCTCCCAGCTCGGTCGTAAATTTACTAGAGAGTAAGGTTACTCAATGGTCAGTACTTGTCGAGAGCTCAGGAGCTGCCGAACATGGCGCGAACCCCGAAGGGCCCTGCCGCCCCCGCTCTAGGAAACACCCCGCGTCGTGTCGCCGTCGTCGCCGGCAGCCGCATCCCGTTCGCGCGCTCCGACGGCCCGTACGCGACCGCGTCCAACCAGGACATGCTGACCGCCGCGCTCGACGGTCTCGTCGGCCGGGCGAAGCTCCACGAGCCGGGCGCCGTCGGCGAGTTCGTGGCGGGCGCCGTGCTCAAGCACAGCCGCGACTTCAACCTCGCGCGCGAGACCGTGCTCGGTTCGATGCTGAACGCGCGCACCCCCGCGTACGACATCCAGCAGGCGTGCGGCACCGGCCTCCAGGCCGTCATCGCCGCCGCCAACAAGATCGCGCTCGGTCAGACGGAGAGCGCGATCGCGGGCGGCTCCGACACCGCGAGCGACGCCCCGCTCGGCGTCAACGACGAATTGCGCAAGATCCTCCTGGCCGCACGCCGAGCCAAGTCGGCGGGTGCGCGCATGAAGGCGCTCGCCCGGATCAGGCCCGGCCACCTCGTCCCCGACATCCCCCGCAACGCCGAACCGCGCACCCGCCTGTCCATGGGCGAGCACGCCGCCGTCACCGCGCGCGCGTGGGGCATCGCCCGCGAGGCGCAGGACGAACTGGCCGCCACCAGCCATCAGCGGCTGGCCGCGGCGTACGAACGCGGCCTTCTGGACGAACTCGTCGTGCCCTACCGGGGACTTGAGCGCGACCAGAACCTGCGGCCGGGCTCGACGGTCGAGAAACTGGCCACCCTGAAGCCGGTGTTCGGCACGAAGGACGCCAATCCGACGATGACGGCGGGCAATTCGACGCCGCTCACGGACGGCGCGGCGGTGGTGCTGCTCGCGAGCGAGGAGTGGGCGCAGGCCCGCGGTCTCGAACCGCTGGCGTATCTGACCGCGTACGAGACGGCGGCGGTGGACTTCGTCGACGGTGACGTCACGGGCGCTGACGGTGGCGACGGGCTGCTGATGGCGCCCGCGTACGCCGTGCCGCGGATGCTGGAGCGGGCCGGGCTCGGGGTCGAGGACTTCGACCTGTTCGAGGTGCACGAGGCGTTCGCCTCGCAGGTCCTCGCCACGCTCGCGGCGTGGGAGAAGGCGGGGCTCGCGCCGGTCGACCGGGACCGGTTGAACGTGGCGGGGTCGTCCCTCGCGACCGGGCACCCGTTCGCGGCGACGGGGGCGAGGATCGTCGCGACGCTGGCCAAGTTGCTGGCCGAGCGGGGCGGTTCGGGCCGCGGCCTGATCTCCATCTGCGCGGCGGGCGGGCAGGGGGTCACGGCGATCCTGGAGCGGGCCTGAGCTGTTCAAGCCCCGCCGGCGGGTGGGCAGAATCAAGCCCCTGCGGCGATTGAGCAGCGGGGTCCGGGGCAGAGCCCCGAGGCGTCAACCCCGTCAGGGCGCCGCAGGATCCAACTTCAACACCGCCTCCTCGTCCGGTGACCCCGCAGGGGCCTGGTAGACGACCATCCGCTGCCCACCCGTCCGCGCCAGCTGCATCACCTCGAAGGTGAGCGTCATCGACCCCACCTTCGGATGGTCGAACGACTTCGTGCCGCCGCTGCGCTCATGCACCTCGTACCGGTCCCAGATCCGCGCGAAGTCCGGTGACTTCAACAGGAGTTCACCGACGAGCGCCGCCATCCGCGGGTCGTCCGCCTCCGTCCCGCCGATGGCCCGCAGGTGGGCGACCGACGCGGTCACCGTCTCCTCCCACGGCACGTACAGGGCCCGCCCGACCGGGTGCAGGAAGAGGTAGCGGGTGATGTTGCGCTGCTCGGCGGGCAGGTCCCACAGGCCGGGCAGCAGGCGGCGGCCCGCCGGGTTCGCCGCGAGCACGTAGTTGAAGCGGCTGACCACGTACGCGGGCAGCGGCCGCAGCGCCTCCAGCATCCGCAGGACCGATTCGCGGACCGTGTCGTCGGTGGTGGGGCGCGGCTCGGTGTGCCGGCCCGAGGCCATTTCGGCCAGGTCGTGGAGGCGTTCGTGGGCGTCGCCGCGCAGCCGCAGCGCGCGGGCGATGGCGTCGATCACGGCGGGGGACGGGTTGGTCTCGCGGCCCCGCTCCAGGCGCGTGTAGTAGTCGACGCTCACCCCGGCGAGCGTCGCGAGTTCCTCGCGCCGGAGTCCGGGTGTGCGCCGCAGGCCCGTGCCCGCGGGCAGGCCCGCGTCGGCAGGTGTCACCTGCCCCCTGCGGGCCCGCAGGTAGCGGCCCAGTTCCGTGGTCTCAGCCATACGTGCATTGTCCACGGTCGTCGAGGCCGGTGGGGGGTCGCGTCAGGGCCAGGAACGCGGCACCCCGGTGGAGCGCGGCCTGCCACCTTCCGCCGCGCCGCCGCAGAGTTGTCCTCGCTGCGGGTGGCCGGCAGGCAAGGCCCTTCTTCGAGGGGCCCGGGCCCAGGGAGTGCATGTCACAGGGCCGCGGCCCGTGCCTGCCGCCCACCCGCACTTCGCACAACGCCCCAGGAGGACAGCGTGACCACCGCCGCAGCCAGAACCCGTACGAGTGCCGGTACCCCTACCAGTACCCGTACTCGTACGCGACCCGCACTCGACACCGAGGCGGCCGCACCCGGCCGCGGCGGCCGGACGCCCGCCCTGATCGCCGCGCTGCTCGGCTTCGCCGTGATCACCATCGACGTGTCGGCAGTGAACATCGCGCTGCCCGGCATCCGGGACGATCTGCACGGCGGCATGACCGGGCTGCAATGGGTGGCGGACGCGTACACGCTGATGTTCGCGGGGCTGATGCTGTCGGCGGGGGCGCTCTCCGACCGGACGGGCGCCCGCCGCGCGTACGTCATCGGCACCGCCCTGTTCACCGTCGCCTCGCTGGCCTGCGCCCTGGCCCCCGGACTCGGCGCGCTGATCGCGGCCCGCGTCGTCCAGGGCGGGGCGGCCGCCGTGCTGATGCCCGCGTCGCTCGCGCTGATCCGGGAGGCGTACGACGACGCGCGGCAGCGGGCGCGGGCCGTCGCGCTGTGGACGGTCGGCGGTTCGGTGTCGATGGCGGCGGGCCCGGTGCTCGGCGGCGTACTCACCGAACACGTGGGCTGGCGCGCGGTGTTCTTCCTCAACCTGCCCGTCGGCGCGGCGATCCTGGCCCTCCTGACGAAGGTCGCCCCCTCGCCGCGCCGCCCGGCACCGCTCGACGTCCCCGGCCAGATCACCGCGGTCCTCACCCTCGCGGGCCTGACCTTCGCGGTCATCGAGGGCGGCGGCGCGGGCCTCGCGGCGCTGGCGGTCGCGGTCGTCTCCGCGATCACCTTTTACGTCACGGAGAAGCGCCACCGCGCCCCGATGGTCCCGCTGCCCATGCTGCGCGACCGCACGGTCTCGGTGTCCCTCGCGGTCGGCTTCGCCATCAACGTCGGCTTCTACGGTGTGGTGTTCCTGCTCGGCCTGTACCTCCAGCAACTGCGCGGCATGTCCGCGACGGCGGCGGGCCTGGTCTTCGTGCCGCTGGCCGTACTGATCACCGGCACGAACCTGATCTCGCCACGCGTCGCCGAACGCTTCGGCCGCCGCCCGGTCGTCGTCATCGGCCAACTGGTCCTGGCCCTCGCGATGTTCGCGCTCCTTCCGCTGACGGCGCACACCCCGGCCTGGCTGCTCCTGCTCCTCCTCGTCCCGACGGGCCTCGGCGGCGCGTTCGCGATCCCCGCGGTCACGGCGATGCTGATGGACGCGGTCCCGGGCCCGCGCGTGGGCACGGCCTCCGGCCTCCTCAACGCCCTGCGCCAGACGGGCGGCGCCCTAGCGGTGGCCCTCTTCGGCACCTTGCTGGCGGGCCAGGGCGAGGGAACGTTCTCCCTGGCCGGGATGCGGATCAGCCTGGTGGCGGCAGGAACACTATTGCTGGCGACGGCGGTGCTGAGCGCGGCAACGTTGCCGCGCAAGGCGACCAATGAGAGCCCCTGCGGCGATTGAGCAGCGGGGTCCGGGGCGGAGCCCCGAGACGTCAACCCCGCCCCACCGCAACATCACGCCGCCCGCCGCGCGCATAGCGCCCCGGCGGAACCCCCACCACCCGCTTGAAGCACCGCGACAAATGCGCCTGATCGTAGAACCCGCACGCCTCCGCGACCTCCACGGGCGCCTGCCCGCCCAACAGCAGCCCCCGCGCCCGGTCCACCCGCCGCGACATCAGGTACTGATGAGGAGCGATCCCGTACGCGGCACCGAACGACCGCACCAGATGCGCCGGATGCGCGTGCACGAGCCCCGAGGCCTCCTTCAGGTCGACCCCCTCGGTGACCCGCGCGTCCAGCAGCTCCCGCAGCGAGGCGGCGACCCGCCGGTCGGGCACGGGCTTGTGCCGCTCCGGGGATTCGGCGAGAGCCGGCCGCAGCCGCTCGCGGAGCCGCTCCCCGACGAACGCGAGCCGGGCCTCGGCCTCCAGCTCGTCGCCGGGCTGCGCGAGCGCGCCGTGCAGTTGCCCGATCCGCCGCCGCAGCAGCGGATCCACCAGGTCCGGGCTGTCCGCGGCGGCCCCGATGAAGGAGGGGCCGAGCGGCCCGTCACCGGCGGCGTCCAGGTACAGCACCCGCTTGCGGAACCCCTCCGGCGTCGCGGCCTGCCCGTTGTGCGGAACGTGCGGCGGCAGCAGCGAGACGGTGCCGAGCGGCGTCCCGTGCTCGTGCCGTTCCAGGTCGTAGCGGACCGCGCCCTCGTCGACGATGAGCAGCGTCCAGGTGTCGTGGACGTGCATCGGGTAGGCGTGCCGGGTGAAGTGGGCGTGGAAGACCTCCGCGATCCCCGGTACGCGGGGCTTCCACGCGGTGATCCGTTCACTGTCCCTGCCGCTGGGCATGCAAAAAACGTACAAGACCGGGCGCGCGGGCGGACGGCAGTCTCAAGGCATGAGCACCGAGACCCCCGCCCCGGCCCCCGTCCGCTTCGACACCAAGATCGCCGTCCTGCTCCGGGACGACCTGGAGACCTGGCAGCGCCTGAACGTGACGGCCTTCCTGGTCAGCGGCCTCGGCACCCAGCTGCCCGAGGTGATCGGCGAGCCCTACGAGGACGCGGACGGCACCCCGTACCTGCCGATGTTCCGTCAGCCGGTCCTGGTCTTCGAGGGCGACAAGGCCCTCCTGAAGACCGCCCACGAACGCGCCCTGCGGCGCGCCGTGCCCCGCGCCCTCTTCACGTCCGACCTCTTCGCCACCGGCAACGACACCGACAACAGGGCAGCCGTACGAGCCGTGTCCACCACCGAACTCGACCTGGTGGGCCTCGCGGTGCACGGGCCGAGGAACGCGGTGGACAAGGTGCTGAAGGGTGCGCGCATGCACCGGTGAGCCGCCTACGGAACCCCCGCGAGCCGCAGCACTCCGGTGACCGCCGCCGCCCCCACGACCACCACCGCGAACGGTGCCCGGCGCCACGCCAGGACCCCGCCCGCCAGCACCCCGGCGGGTCGCGCCCAGCCGGCGAACTCCTGGCCCGCCATGAGGGCGCCGGTGGCGAGGAGCGCGACGAGCAGCACGGTCGCGCCGTCGGTGAGCAGTTCCTGGACGCGTACGGGGAGTTGGACCCGGCCGTGCAGCAGCGGCCCGGCCAGCCGGAAGACGTAGGTGCCCGCGGCGAGTGCGAGGACGGCGATCAACTGGGCGTTCACGCGGGCCTCCGGGAGAGCAGCAGCCCGGCGAGCGCGAGCAGTACGGGCACGCCCGCGGGCAGGAACGGCGTGGCGGCGACCGCGATCACGGCGCCCGCCGCCGCGGCCCGCCGCGCCCCGTGGCCGTCCCGCAGCGCGGGCAGCACCAGGGCGAGCAGCACCGCGGGGAACGCCGCGTCGAGCCCGAACCGGTCGGTGTCCCCGAGGGCGGTTCCGGCGAGCGCCCCGGCGAGGACGCTCACGTTCCACGCGACGAAGAGGCCGACGCCCGAGACCCAGAAGGCGGTGCGGCGGCGGGCCGGGTCCTTCTCCGCCATCACGAATGCGGCCGTCTCGTCGGTGACCAGGTGCGCGCCGACGAGCCGCGCGGGCCAGGACGTGCCGAGCGCGTCGGACACGGCCAGGCTGAAGGCGGCGGTGCGGGTGTTGAGCAGCAGCCCGGTGGCGGCCGCGGCGAAGGGGCCGCCCCCGGCGGCGAACACCCCCACGGCGCTGAACTGCGCGGACCCCGCGAACACGAGCAGCGACATCGCGACGGGCACCCACATCGGCAGCCCGCTCGCGACCGAGACGGCGCCGAAGGAGAGGCCGACGACCCCGTCGGCGAGCCAGACGAGGGCGCAGTCGCGGAGCAGTCTGGGGTCCACAGCGGGTATTCGACCCGGGAGTGTTCGGTATGGCGGGCTGAGTGTTCGGTCAGGCGAACGCATGGCAGGAGCATGCGCGTACCGCTGGGTGTTCGTCAAGCCGAACGATAGGCTCGTCGCAGCGAACGACACGGCGAACGACACAGTGAACGACGGTCCGAACCACACGGACGCCGGGCAACGACGGGAGCGCACGCATGACCGAGCCGGCCGATGGGGGCGCAGCGCCCACCCGTCTCCCGCTGGACCGCATCGCGGCCGCCCTGCGCCGCGAGCGCACCCGCGCCGGGCTGTCCCTCTCCGAACTGGCCAAGCGGGCCGGCATCGCGAAGTCCACGCTGTCCCAGCTGGAGGCCGCGCACGGCAAGCCGGGACTGGAGACGATGTGGGCGCTGAGCGTCGCCCTGGACGTCCCGCCGAGCGTCCTCCTCGACCCGCCGCGCGCCGCCGTCCACGTCATCCGCGCGGGCCAGGGCCCGGCCGTCCCCTCGGAAGTGGCCAGTTACAGCGCGGCGCTGCTCTCCGCGAGCCCGCCCGGCGCCCGCCGCGACCTCTACTTCCTCCAGGTCGAACCGGGCAGCCCGCGTGACTCGGACGCGCACATGACCGGCACCACGGAGCACTTGATCGTCGCGACGGGGCGGGTCCTCGCGGGCCCGACGGAGGAGCCCGTCGAGCTCGCGCCGGGCGACTACCTCTCGTACCCCGGCGACGCGCCCCACACGTGCCGGGCGCTGGAGCCGGGGACGACCTGCGTGCTGGTGATGCAGCACACGTAGGCGGTCGGCCGGGCGGGGGTCTACTTCTTGCGGTGGTCGAGCAACTGCTCCCGCAACACCGTGAGCTGGTGCGACGTCTCCACGGCGAGCCCTTCGTCCAGCGTCGTCATCGCCAGCAGCAGGGCGTCCGCCACCACGAGCCCCGTCAGGGCCTCCGCGGTGATCCCCGTGGGGGTGTGCGGGGCGGTGAGCACCGCGTCGACCCGCTCCCCGTACCGCTCGGCCAGCTCGTCCGTGACGAGGACGACCCGTGCGCCCACCGCCCGCGCCCGGTCGATGAGCACCGTCAACTCGGGGAGATCGCGGCCCGGTTGGAAGATGACGACCGCGTCGCCCTGGCGCAGTCGCAGCAGATGGTCCGCGAGAGCGAAGCCCGTGGCGCCGACGTACTGGGCCCGGCGTCCGATCCGGCCGAGCGCCAACGTCAGGTGCCGCGCGGCGAGTTCGGAGGCGGCGACCCCGTAGCAGTGGATCTCGCCGGCCTCCGCCAGGCAGCCCACCGCCGCCCGCAGCGCCTCGCCGGGCGTCAGTCGCCGCGCGTGCTCGATGCGCTCCGCCGCCTCGTCGAACACCTCGCCCCAGATCGCGTCCAGGTCGCGGCCGACATGGTCGATGCGCTGCTTGAGCCGCACCTCGGGAGCCACCGCGGACGTGAGGTCCGAGGCCAGCTCCCGCTTGAGCGCGGGCAGCCCCGCGTAGCCGAGCCGCTGCAGGGTCCGCACCACGCTCGCGTTGCTGGTGCCGCTCGCCGTCCCCAACTCCTGCGCGGAGGCGAACAGGAGGGACTCGGCGGGCGCGCTCACCAGGTACTGGGCCACGGCCCGCTCGGACGCGGACAGCTCGTCCCAGTGCTCGCGCACGGCGCCGCGCAGCCTGCCGACCCCATCGGTAATTTCCATTACAGCTATTGACTCTCGTGTGATGGCCGTTACTCTCCTGGGCAACGCATTCCAAGTGGAGAGCATCTCGTAATCGACGTTACAGCACGGTTGCGGGAGGCGGACCCCTCCGGGCCCGCACGCACCCTCTCCGTGGCGAGGAGAACCATGGCACCCCGCACCACCGCACCCCGCACCCTCCCGGTCATCGACATCAGCGGCGCCCCCCTGGACCGCGGCCGCCAGTACGGCGAGGCCGTCCGGCCCCAACTGCACGCCGCCATCGGCTACTACGAGCAGGCCTTCGGTCAGTCGGCCGGTCTCACCTGGGACCGGGTCACCGCCCGTGCCGCCCGCTGGCTGGAGCCGGTGCGCGCCTACGCCCCCGAACTCCTCGACGAGATGCGGGGGATCGCCGACGGCGCGGGTGTCGACGTGCTCGACGTCCTCGCGCTCAACGCCCGCGGCGAGGTCATCTACGACCGCTCGTTCAAGGACATGGCGGCCGAGCGCGAGGAGGAACCCGCCGAGGGCTGCACCTCCTTCGCCGCCTTCGGCGAGGCCAGCGGCGACGGCCACGTCTGGGCGGGACAGAACTGGGACTGGCGGGCGGGCGTCGCCGACACCGTCGTCATGATCCGGATCAGCCAGCCGCCCAAGCCCACCGTGATCATGCAGGTGGAGGCGGGCCAGATCGGCCGCCAGGGCGCCAACTCCGCCGGAATCGCCCTCAACGCCAACGGCCTCGGCGGCCGCTTCAACGACGCGATCGGCCTCCCGCAGACGGTCGTGCGCCGCAGCGTCCTCGACACGCACACCGTCACCGACGCCCTCGAGGTGCTGTGCCGCACCCGCGCCCACATCGCCAGCAACGCCCTGCTGACCTGCCGCGAGGGCTTCGCCGTCGACCTGGAGACGACACCCGCGGGCATCGGCTGGATGTATCCGACCAACGGCCTGCTCGTGCACGGCAACCACTACCAGGCGGGCGTCCCCGCGGCCCTCGCCGCCGACTACCGGCCGATGTCCTCCGACTCCCTGGTCCGCGTCCCGCGCGCCGAACAGGGCCTCGCCGCGCTGCGGGGCTCCGGCGGCCCCGACGAGTCCCGCAAGCTGATCAAGGAGGCGATGTCGGACCACCTGGGCCTGCCCGAGTCCCTGTGCACCCACCCCGACGCCCGCAAGCCGGAGGTCAAGCACTGGATGACGCTCGTCTCGTCCTGCGTCGACCTGACCAGCGGCGACTACCACGTCACCGCGGGCACCCCCTGCGACCGCGACTACCAGCACCTGCCCTGGAACCTCTACGACGGCCCGTACGGAGACGCCCGATGAGACGCCCGATGAGACTGCCCGTGGCGACGACCACGTCCCGAAGAGTGCCGGCCGCGGCCCTGCTCGCCACGGCCACCCTCCTCGTCACCACCGCCTGCGCGGGCGCCGACCGCCCCGAGGGCGAGGGCGGCGGCACCCCGGCCGCCGACCTGAAGCTGGACGCCACGACCCCTGCCGCCAAAGGCCCGGTGAAGAAGGCGAACTGGCTCCTGGAGGACGAGCCGGACTCCCTCGACCTGGACGCGCAGGGCGGCAGCGCGGGCCGCGTCGTCCTCACCAACGTCTGCGAGCGGCTCTACCAGCTCCAGCCGGACATGACAACGAAGCCGCAGCTCGCCGAGGAGTCCGAGACCTCCGACGGCGGCCGGAAGCTGACCTTCACCGTCCGCGAAGGCGTCACGTTCCACGACGGCACGAAGCTGACCGCCGACGACGTGCTGTGGTCGCTGAAGCGGCACGCCTCCAAGGACATGGAGCAGTCCGACGAGTTCGAGAACGTCACCTCGATGAAGAAGACGGCGCCGCACCGCGTCACCGTCACCTTCAAGGAACCCGACGCCATGTTCCTCAAGGCGATGGCCGGTGACGCGGGCATCGTCTGGAACCGGAAGCAAGTCACCGAGTCCGGAAAGGAGTTCGGCACACCGGGACAGCCGGACGCCTGCTCGGGACCGTACGAACTCGCCCGCTGGAAGTCCGGCGACTCGATCACCCTCCGCGCCTACGACGACTACTGGGGCAAGAAGCCCCTCACCCGCGAGGTCGTCTTCCGCTGGGCCTCCGACAGTGCCCTGGTCAACGCCCTCAAGACGGGCGCGGCCGACGGCGCGTACGCCGAGTCCCCGAACACGGCGGCGGCGCTGCGCGCGGACAAGGACCTCGCGCAGTACTACGGCCCCTCCACCGCATCCCTCGCCCTCATCCCCACCGACCGCGGCGGCCTCACCGACCCGAGGATCCGCCGCGCGCTCTCGCTCTCCCTCGACCGCACGGGCATCGCCGACTCCGGCTACGGCGGCCTCGTGCAGCCGTGGGCGTCGCCGGTCGGCTCGGGCGCCTGGGGCTACGAGAAGGCCGCATTCGCCGCCGCACAGCAGAAGTTGGACCCGCTCGCCCCCGCCTCGCCCAGCGCCTCCGACATCGCCCGCGCCAAGAAGCTCGTCAAGGAGGCAGGCGCCCCCACAGACCCCGTCGTCATCGGCACCGACGCCAGCCAGGGCCGCACCGTCATAGCCAACGCCACCCGCGCCGCCCTGCAGCGCGTCGGCATCCGCGCGGAGATCAAGACCGTGCCGACCGCCCAGTTCGAGGAGTTCTACAGCGACCCGACGGCCCGCGCCGACATCGACGTACTTGTGGGCGACTGGTACATCTCCAAGGCCGACCCCATGGGCTTCTACGACAACGGCCTCTCCGACTCCCCGAACAACTGGGTCGGCTTCAAGGACGCCACGTACGACCGGCAGGTGAAGCAGGCCCTCGGCACCCTCGACGACGCGGCCCGCGCGAAGCTCGCCACCACCGTCCAGCGCACCTTCGTCGAGAACGCCGTGTGGATCCCCGTGGCCCAGGTCCCCACGATCCTCGTCCTGAACAAGAAGCTGACAGGGCCGACGGCCTCGCAGTCCTACCTCTACTACCCGTGGGCCGCGGGCCTCGGCGCGCGAAAGGGGCACCAGTGAAGACCCTGCCCCTGCGCGCGGTGGCCCACCTCTCGCGCCGCCTCGCCGGCCTGGTCGCGACCCTCGTCGCCGCCTCGTTCGTCATCTTCGCCGCCGTGTACGCGGCGCCCGGCGACCCCGCCGTCTTCCTCGCGGGCGGCCGCGACAAGCTGACCCCCGAACGGCTCTCCCAGGTCCGCGCCCAGTACCACCTCGACGAACCGCTCGTCGTCCAGTACGGCCGCTGGCTGTGGGACACCCTCCACCTCGACCTCGGCCGCTCCTTCAAGTACGGCGACCAGGTCGCCGACCTCATCTCCTCCCGCCTCGCCACCACCCTCGAACTCGTCGCGTACGCCACCGTGCTGTACGTGATCCTCGGCGTCGGCGCCGGAATCCTCGCGGCCGTACGGCGCTCCACCTGGGTCGACTCGGCGGTGGTCGGCGGCACGACCCTCGCCGCGTCCGTCCCCTCGTTCGTGGCCGCCATCGCGCTGGTCTCGCTGTTCGGCGTGCAACTCGGCTGGTTCCCGGTGACCGGGTCGGGCGACGGCTTCGCCGGCACCCTGCACCACCTCACCCTGCCCGCCGTCTCCCTCGCCCTCGGCGCGCTCGCCATCATCAGCCGCGTCACCCGGCAGGCCATGGCGGACGCCGCCGCGTCCGACCACGTCGAGGCGGCCCGCGCCTCCGGCGTCCCGGAACGCGACATCGTCCGCCGGCACGTCCTGCGCAACGCGCTCGGCCCCATCGTCACCATGTGCGGCCTCGTCATGGCGGGCATGCTCGCCGGCACGGTCGTCGTCGAGACGGCGTTCGGCATCAGCGGCATCGGCTCCCTGCTCGTCAACGCCATCAACACCCACGACTTCCCGGTCGCCCAGGCCGTCCTGCTGCTGATGGTCACGGGATACGTGGTCGTGACGACGCTCGTCGACCTGGCCCACCCCCTCCTCGACCCGAGAGTGAAGGAGGCCCACGCATGACGGCGGCCCTCACCCTGACCCCGGTCAGGACCACCCGGCGCCCCCTCGGCGTCACCCTCGCCGCGGCGGTGCTCGCACTCGTCGTGGTGGCGGCCCTCGCCGCACCCCTGCTCGCGCCCTACGCACCCGACGCCATCGACCTCTCCGCCTCCCTCGTCGGCACCGGCGCCGAGCACCTCCTCGGCACCGACTCCTCCGGCCAGGACCTGCTGTCCCGCGTGCTCTACGGGGCGCGGTCCAGCCTCGTCGCACCGGTCGCGCTGCTCGCGGTCGCGGCGGCGCTCGGGGTGACGCTCGGGGTGCTCGCGGCGTGGCGCGGCGGCTGGGTGGACACGCTGGTCTCACGGCTCACGGACGTGATGTACGCGTTCCCGGGGCTGCTGTTCACGGTCCTGATCATCGCCGTGTTCGGCGCGGGCATGACGACGGCGATCCTCGCCCTCGGCCTCGCCTTCACCCCGACCATCGCCAAGTACACCCGCTCCCTCGCCCTGTCCGAGGCCCGCAAGCCGTACGTCGACGCGTACCGGGTGCAGGGCATGGGCGGCGCCCGGATCTGCGCGCTGCACCTGGTCCCCAACCTGGGCCGGTCCGTCCTCGGCTACCTGGTCGTCCTCTTCGGCGAGGCCCTGATGTCCCTCGCGACCCTCTCCTACCTGGGCTTCGGCGCCCAACCGCCGTCCTCCGACTGGGGCCTGATGGTCCAGGAGGGCCAGGCCGCGATCGTCCAGGGCGCGCTCCTGCCCGCCCTCGTCCCCGGCACGGCCATCGCCCTGGTCGTCGTCTCCTTCAACGTCGTCGGGGTCTGGGCCGCCGACCGCCTCGGAAGGCAGAACTGATGACCACGACCACGAAGACGCTGCTCTCGATCGAGGACCTCACGGTCACCGTCCCCGGCGCCGCCCGCCCCCTCCTGGACTCTGTCTCCCTGAACGTCGCCGAGGGCGAGGTCGTCGGTCTCGTGGGGGAGTCGGGATCGGGCAAGTCCACGACGGCGAAGGCGGCGCTCGGCCTGCTGCCGGACGGGGCCACGACCACGGGAACGGTCCGGGTCGACGGCGCGGACGTCCTGTCCCTGCGCGGGGAGGAATTGCGAAAGCACAGGTCGGACACGGTCGCGATGATCCACCAGGACCCGCGCGCCGCCCTCAACCCCGTCCGCCGCATCGGCGACTTCCTCACCGAACGCGGCGCGACGAAGGACGAGGCGCTCGACCTGCTCGCCGCGGTCGGCCTGCCCGACCCCGCCCGCCACCTGCGCCAGCGCCCGCACGAACTCTCCGGCGGCATGCTCCAACGCGTCGTCATCGCGGGAGCCCTGGCGGCCCGCCCCCGGCTCCTCCTCGCCGACGAGGCGACCAGCGCGCTCGACGTGACGACCCAGGCGGAGATCCTCACGCAACTCCGCGAGGCCCGCGCGTCCCGCGGCGCCGGCCTCCTCTTCATCACGCACGACCTGCACCTGGCGGCGGCCTACTGCGACCGCGTCCACGTCATGTACGCGGGCCGCGTCGTCGAACACCGCACGGCGGACGCCCTGTTCACCACCCCGGCCCACCCGTACACCCGCGGCCTCCTCACCTGCTCCCCGACCCTGGGCGAGTCCAGCACCCTGGAACCCATCCCCGGCAAACCCCCGTCCCTCTCGGACACCTTCGAGGGCTGCCCGTTCGCGGCCAGGTGCGGGTACGCGGACGAGGAGTGCCACACCTGGCAACCAAAGGCCTACGTATCGGAGGGCGCAACGGTGGAGTGCCGCCGCACCGCCTTGGGCAATCTGCCGCCTTGGGCGGCAGGGTGGGCAAGGCGGCCCCCGGTGCCGCGCAACGAGAAAGAGGGGGCAAGCCCCAAGTGACCACGCAACCACCACTCCTGGAGGTCACCGACCTCCGCAAGACCTACCCGGTCCCCGGTGGCGGCAGCCACACCGCCGCGGACGCCATCACCTTCACCCTCACCCCCGGCGGAGCCCTCGGCATCGTCGGCGAATCCGGCTCAGGCAAGACCACCGTCGCCCGCATGCTGGTGGGCCTCGTCCGCCCCGACCACGGCACGATCAAGGTCGACGGCACCCCGCGGCCCCCGAAACCCCCGCGCGGCAAGGCACCCCGCCTGGCCAGGGCCCGCCAGATCCAGATGGTGTTCCAGGACCCGTACGTCTCCCTGGACCCCCGCCTCACCGCCGAACAGTGCCTGCGCTCCGCCCTGCGGCTGCACGGCCGCGAGGAATCCACCGCGTCCGCGCTCCTCGACCAGGTGGGCCTCGGCGCACGCGAGGCCACGGCCCTGCCCCGCCACCTCTCCGGCGGCCAGCGCCAACGCCTGGCCATCGCCCGCGCGCTGGCCGTCGACCCCCGCATCCTGGTCCTCGACGAGGCCGTCGCCGCGCTCGACGTGTCCATCCAGGCGCAGATCCTGCGGCTCCTCGACGAGATCCGCCGGGACACCGCGGTGGCCCTGGTCTTCGTCAGCCACGACCTCGCGGTCGTCCAGCACGTCACGGACGAGGTGCTGGTGATGCGGCGGGGCAGGGTGGTCGAGCAGGGGCCCACGCACCGCGTCCTGGGCGAGCCCACCGACCCGTACACAAAGCTGCTGCTCGCCTCGGTGCCGGGCCGGGGCTGGGACCCGGCGGACGCCGTCGCGGCCCGCGCCGCACTCACGTAGAAACTCACGTAGAAAAGGGCAAAAGGCAGGAGCCCCGCTGCCATAAGGCGCGGGGCTCCTTGGGTACTGCACTAGGTTCCGGATCAGATCACGGCAACCACCGTGTGATCACGAAGGGATCAGACGGGGGTGACGTTCTCCGCCTGCGGGCCCTTCGGGCCCTGCGTGACGTCGAAGGACACGGCCTGGTTCTCCTCGAGGGAGCGGAAGCCGCTTGCGTTGATCGCGGAGTAGTGGACGAAAACGTCCGGGCCGCCGCCTTCCTGGGCGATGAAGCCAAAGCCCTTTTCAGCGTTGAACCACTTCACGGTTCCGGTAGCCATAAGCCCTCCCATGGGCCAAAGGGTTGCCCTGCTCCAGAACCTGCAAATGCGCTTGCGAACAACTGCAAAAGTCTGAAAACGACGAGAGCCCGCGGTCACATGCTCCGCAGGCTCTGTACTGCAAGGGAAACCAAACTGCAACTTGCGGCGAGCCTAGCACGCAGGCAGCGGAATGCAATAGAGGGCAAGATCACGTCACCCTCAGGTTTGATCGGGGCGCCGCGAGGGTTGACCCAAGGGCGTGCCGGACCCGGAGCCCGCACCGTACCGCATGGGGTTTAGTCTCGCGATGTGGACAATTCTCCCGAGACCCTGAAGGCCGCGCGGCGCACCCGTCCGCGAGTGGGCCACATCCAGTTCCTGAACTGCATGCCCCTGTACTGGGGACTTGCCAGGACGGGCTCGCTCCTGGACTTCGAGCTGACGAAGGACACGCCGGAGAAACTGAGCGAGCAGCTGGTGAACGGCGACCTCGACATCGGTCCCATCACCCTCGTCGAGTTCCTCAAGGCGGCCGACGACCTCGTCGCGTTCCCGAACCTCGCCGTGGGCTGCGACGGCCCGGTGATGTCCTGCGTGATCGTCTCGCAGGTCCCCCTCGACCAGCTGGACGGCCGGCGTGTCGCCCTCGGGTCCACCTCCCGCACGTCGGTGCGGCTCGCGCAGCTGCTCCTGTCCGAGCGTTTCGGCGTCCAGCCCGACTACTACACGTGCCCGCCCGACCTGGGCCTGATGATGCAGGACGCGGAGGCGGCCGTGCTCATCGGGGACGCGGCGCTGCGGGCCAATCTGCACGACGCCCCGCGGCTCGGCCTGGAGGTGCACGACCTGGGCGCGCTGTGGAAGGAGTGGACGGGGCTTCCGTTCGTCTTCGCGGTGTGGGCGGCGCGCAAGGAGTACGTGGAGCGCGAACCGCAGATCACGCAGAAGGTGCACGAGGCGTTCCTGGCCTCGCGCGATCTGTCCCTCGAAGAGGTCGCCAAGGTCGCCGAGCAGGCGGCGCGCTGGGAGGTCTTCGACGAGAAGGTCCTGGAGGAGTACTTCACGACGCTCGACTTCCGCTTCGGGTCCGCGCAGCTGGAAGGCGTCACGGAGTTCGCGCGGCGGGTCGGCCCGACGACGGGATTTCCCGCGGATGTACGGGTCGAGCTGCTGATGTCGTGAATTCCCCTGTACGCGCCGTGGCCCGTGGGGCGCGGTGTTCTCCGGCGCGGGATTCCCGGAACCTTGTACGGGAATTCCGCACCTGAGGGGTGAATTCGGCATGAATTCACAGTGATCCGCCCCGCGCTTCCGTGTGCTCCCGATGCGTTCCGTATGTGTTCCCGGTGCGTTCCCGGTGCGTTCCCGGTGCGTTCCGGATGTGCTCCGGTGCGATCGAGAGGCATGTGCGCGGGTGAGGCGCGGGGCTACGCTGCTGGTGCGTGCGTGCACACGGGGGAGGTCCGCATCATGCAGCCGCTTCAGACCGGCGAACCCACGGCCGTGGGGCCCTACCGGTTGCTCGGCAGGATCGGTTCGGGCGGCATGGGCCGGGTCTATCTGGGCCGCAGCGCCGGAGGACGCACCGTCGCCGTGAAGATCGTGCACCCGCACTTCGCGCTCGACGACGAATTCCGGGCGCGTTTCAAGCGCGAGGTGGAGGCGGCCCGCAGGGTCGGCGGGGCCTGGACGGCGCCGGTGCTCGACGCCGACCCGGACGCCGAGGTGCCGTGGGTGGCGACGGGATACGTCGCGGGCCCCTCCCTGGCCCAGGCCGCGGGCGAGGGCACCGGCCTGCCCGAGCATTCCGTACGGGTCCTGGGCGCGGGACTCGCCGAGGCGCTCGCCGCCGTGCACGGCCTGGGGCTCGTGCACCGCGACGTCAAGCCGTCGAACGTGCTGCTGACCCTCGACGGGCCGCGGCTCATCGACTTCGGCATCGCCCGCGCCACCGACGGAACGGCCTCGCTCACCTCCACCGGCGTCTCCATCGGCTCGCCCGGCTACATGTCGCCCGAGCAGATCCTCGGCAAGAGCGTCACGGGCGCCGCCGACGTCTTCTCCCTCGGCGCGGTCCTCGTGTACGCGGGCCAGGGGTCGTCCCCCTTCCCCGGTGACTCGTCGGCCGCGCTGCTCTACAAGGTCGTCCACGAGGAGCCCGAACTCGGCTCGCTGACCGGGGAGCTGCGGGAGGTCGTCGCGGCCTGCCTCGCGAAGGACCCGGCCGCGCGCCCCGCTCCCGAGGAGATCGCCCGGCGCCTCGCCCCGGACGGCGCGGCGCGGCTCGTCCGGGCGGGGTGGCTCCCGGGCCCGATGGTGGAGGAGGTCTCGCGGGGCGCGGTGCGGCTCCTGGACCTGGAGGGCGCGCCGGCCGAATTCCCGCATACGGGGCCGCCCTCGGCCGACGTCCCGCACTCCGGGCCCCTGGCCGACGTCCCACACTCGGGGCCCATGGACTTCAGCAGCCCCGCCGTCGCCGGGAGTTCGCGGCCCGCGGGCGTCTTCGGGCCGCCGGACCCCTCGTACGCGCCCGTGCCCACGCCCCGTACGGAAGGGCCGCCCACCGAGGTGCCGAAGCAGGACGCCGCGCCGGGGCGCCTGTCGGTGTCCGTGACGGCGAACTCGACGCCCGACAAGCCGAACGGCCGGGGCCGCCGCGTCAGTTGCACGGTGGCGCTGACCGTGGCCGGCGCGTTCGCGGCGGTGACCGTCGGGGGTACGGTCCTGTTCAACGTACTGCCGGGCGGGGGCGGAGGCAGTGACCAGGGCAGCGCGAGCGATGCCGGGCCCGCCTCGTCCGCCGCGCCGAAGGCGCCGGGCGTGCCGAAGTTCTACCTGGGTGCGTGGGACGGGCCCGCGAGGCAGGCGGGGGTCTCCTTCGGCACGTTCCGCGTCGACCTGAAGCAGGCCAAGACCGGCAAGCAGGTCGGCAAGGTGACGTCGACGGACCCGCTGGGCATCCAGTGCGTCGACGTACTGACCCTGAAATCCGTGAACGGCAAGGCGCTGGTCGCCGACGGCAGGGCCGCCCCCGGCAACCCGGGCACCTGCGCGAAGGGCCCGCACACCGTGCGCCTCACCCGGTCCGGCGCGTCCCTCAAGTACACCTCGCACTACCCGGCCGCGGGCAATCCCACGGCGGACCTGGACCGGGTCAAGAGCGGCTGAGGTAGAGGGGGGGAGGGGAGGCGTGGTGCAAGGGGGACCGCTGATCGCCACCGAGGCCGGTGCGCCTCTCGTGCTGGTCGTGCTCGCCGCGCTGTGGGGCGCGGCCTGCGGGCTGCTCCTGCCGCGGCCCGCCTACCGGCTGTCCGTCGAACCGGGAGAGCCGTGGCGCCCGGCCCGCGGCTGGCTGGGGCGGAGGCCGGGGCCCCGGGCCGCCGGGCTCGCCGCCGTCACCGCGCTCGTCTGCGCGCTGCTCGCCACCGCCACCGGCACCCGCCCCGAACTGGGCGCCTGGCTGCTGATCGCGCCGCTCGGCGTGCTCCTGGCCACCGTCGACTTCGCGGTGAAGCGGCTGCCCGACGTGCTCACGCTGCCGCTCGCCGGGCTCACCGTGCTCGCGCTCGGCGCGGCGGCGCTGCTGCCGGAGGCGGGCGGGGCGTGGAGCGGCGCCCTGTGGGGCGCGCTCGGCCTCGGCGGCGGATACCTGCTGCTGCTCCTCGCCTACCCGAGGGGAATGGGCTTCGGGGACGTGAAGCTCGCGGTGGGCCTCGGCGCGGCGCTCGGCTGGTACGGGTGGGGCGTGCTGTTCCTGGGGGCGTTCGCCGGAGTGCTGTTCAACGGCCTGTACGCCCTGGTCCTCGTCGTGACACGGCGAGCCGGGCGCGGGACCGAGATCCCCTTCGGCCCCTTCATGATTCTGGGCGCCCTCGCGGGGGTTCTGCTGGGCGGCCTGGGGGCCTGACGTACGCTGAGATTTCAGCTCAGACTCGTCGAGATTCCAGCTCGGACTCGTCAGAATCCTCGAAAGGGGCTCGCCCGGTGACCGAGAAGGCCGCGCTTCAGTCCGTCCTCGACCGCGCCGCCGACGGTGGGCGGATCACCCCCGAGGAGGCCGTCGCCCTCTACCGCGACGCCCCGCTGCACGCGCTCGGCGCCGCCGCCGACGCGATCCGCCGCCGCAAGTACGCGGGCATCGAGCACATCGCGACGTACATCATCGAGCGGAACATCAACTACACGAACGTGTGCGTCACGGCGTGCAAGTTCTGCGCCTTCTACGCGGCCCCCAAGGACACCAAGAAGGGCTGGTCGCGCGACCTCGACGACATCCTGCGGCGCTGCGCGGAGACGATCGAGCTCGGCGGCACACAGATCATGTTCCAGGGCGGACACCACCCGGACTACGGCGTCGAGTACTACGAGGAGCACTTCGGGGCCATCAAGAAGGAGTTCCCGCAGCTCGTCATCCACAGCCTGGGTGCGAGCGAGGTCGAGCACATGGCCCGCATCTCCAAGGTGTCGGTCGAGGAGGCGATCCAGCGCATCCACGCCGCCGGTCTCGACTCCTTCGCGGGCGCGGGCGCCGAGCTCCTCCCGGCGCGTCCCCGCAAGGCCATCGCCCCGCTCAAGGAGTCCGGCGAGCGCTGGCTGGAGATCATGGAGACGGCGCACCGCCTAGGCGTCGAGTCGACGTCCACGATGCTCATGGGCACCGGCGAGACCAACGCCGAGCGCATCGAGCACCTGCGCATGATCCGTGACACGCAGGACAAGACGGGCGGCTTCCGCGCCTTCATCCCGTACACGTACCAGCCGGAGAACAACCACCTGAAGGGCCGCACGCAGGCGACGCTCTTCGAGTACCTGCGGATGATCGCGATCGCCCGGATCTTCCTGGACAACGTCCAGCACATCCAGGGCTCCTGGCTGACGACCGGCAAGGAGGTCGGCCAGCTGTCGCTCCACTACGGCGCCGACGACCTCGGCTCGATCATGCTGGAGGAGAACGTGGTCTCCTCGGCCGGTGCCAAGCACCGCTCCAACCGCATGGAGATCATCGAGCTGATCCGCAAGGCCGGTCGCGTCCCCGCGCAGCGCGCCACGACGTACGAGCACCTCGTCGTGCACGACGACCCGGCGAACGACCCGGTCGACGACCGCGTCACCTCGCACATCTCGTCGACCGCGATCGACGGCGGGACGGCTCACCCCGAGCTGAAGCTCGTCTCCACCAACTGAGCCCGCCTTGGCGACACTTCACGTCACCGAGGCGGACGGGGCGGCCGTCCTCGTCGAGGGCGAGACGATCAAGGCGCTCGGCCCGTACGAGGAGCTGGTCGCGGCGCTCGAGTCCCCGTCGCAGGCGCGGGTGCGGCGCTGGCCCGGCATCCTCACCTCTGGGCTTCTCAACCCGTACGGTCCCGAGATCCTCGAGCACACGTACCACCCGGATCCGCGTGAGGCGGACACGTACGGGACGGTGCCGATCGGCGGCGAACGGGCGCGGGAGATCTTCCGCACGGACCCGTCCCGGCTCGGCGCGAGCGCCCGGCGCGGCGTGCAGCGGCTGTTCGCGCACGGGACGGTGGCCCTCGCGGGTGAGCTCCGCTCCAAGGCGGTCCTCGAGGTGGCACGCCGCGCGGGCCTCGCGTTCGGCGCCCGGCCCGACCGGCTGCCGGGGCCGGTGTCGCTGTCCCCGCGGCCCATGGTCCTGCTGCCGCCCCTGACGGTCGGCGGCCCGGCACGCTTCGCGGTCTTCGACGTGGCGGACCGCGCGGAACTGGTGGGCCAGGGGCCGACCACGTGTGTGGCGACGGTGGTCGGTGGGTGGCTGGTATACCGCTCCCACTGACGGCTCCGCCGGGGGACCGGGTGTGTTCTGCCGTACCGGCGTTGCGGTCGCGGGGCTGGGCTGGGTTGGTCTGGTCTTGCCGCACCGGCGTTCTGGTCGCGGGGCTGGGCTGGGTTGGTCTGGTCTTGCCGTACCGGCGTTCTGGTCGCGGGGCTGGTCTTGTCCTGCCGCACCGGCGTTACGGTCGCGGGGCTCTGCCCCGATCCCCGCGCCTCAATCGCCGGCGGGGCTGATCTGGCTGCACTGGTGTTGCTTCCCCCGCCTCAGTCGCCGGCGGGGCTTGAAAGCCCGGGGCTCTGCCTCCCCGGACCCCCTGACTCCTCGGACCCCCTGACTCCTCGGACCCCGCTGGTTCTCGTCCCAGGGCGGCGCTTGATCGTTCCGCCCACCCGCGGGCGTTGGCCCTGTCCTTGCGCGCTTGCCTCCCCCCCCCGTGTCCCGCCTATCTCCCACCCACCCGCCCCCTCCGGGGGCGTCGGCCTCGCGGGGTGGCGCCACCGCCTGAGGGTGATCCGTCGTCAATTGCGGGTCTCTACGCGGGGCGGCGTGGGTTGGCTGCCCCTGCCTCGGGTGTTCGCCGTCAATCGCGGGCTCCTGCCCGGGGCCGTGTGGGCTGCCTCCACCGTGGCATTCCGCCGCCACCGAGACTGCCTGCCTGGTGCCGCGAGGTTGCCCCGCTGACCACGGCCCCCGGGCGCCGCCACTTCCTTGGGCAACCTGCCGCGAGGCCCGCTACCCCGCCGGGGACGACAAAGTCCGCCCCGCCGTGGGCAGTCCGCCGCCCACCACGGGCCCCCGGCCGGGACGGCGAGGGCGGCCCCTCGTCCTGGGCAATCTGCGGTCCGCCACGGATCCCGGCCGGGGCGGTGAGGGCGGCGCCGGCGTTGGGCAATCTGCCGCCCCCGCCCGCAGGTGATGCCCGCATCCCCCCGCCTATCTCCCACCCGCCCGCCCCCTCCGGGGGCGTCGGCGTCGCGGGGTGCCGTGCTGCCTGGGGTAGTTCGCCATCCGCCACGGGTCCTCGCCGGGGACGGCGAGGGCGGTCCCCGCCTTGGGTGATCTGTGGTCCGCCACGGGTCCGGGCCGGGGTGGTGAGGGCGGCGCCGGCGTTGGGCAATCTGCCGCCCCCGCCCGCAGGTGATGCCCGCATCCCCCCGCCTATCTCCCACCCGCCCGCCCCCTCCG
>NZ_JBHWKQ010000003.1:133520-133870 GCF_042730865.1 Streptomyces sp. NPDC059897
GGGACGTCGGCCTCGCGGGGTGCCGCGCTGCCTTGGGTAGTTCGCTGTCCACCACGGGGCCTTGGCCGGGAGGGCGAGGGCTGCCCCCCGTCCTGGGCAATCTGCGGTCTGCCCGCAGGTGGCGCCCTTACCTCCGCCTATCTCCCACCCTCCGGGGGCGTCGGCGTCGCGGGGTGCCGCGCTGCCTGGGGTAGTTCGCTGTCCACCACGAGCCCCCGGCCGGGACGGCGAGGGCTGTCCCCGCCTCCGGGCGAACTGCCGTCCGCCCCGGCTCCCCACCCCGGGCGGGCGGCCCCCCCCCCCGTGGGCAAACAGGCGCCGTGGGCGGCCGGGCGGTCGCTGATAAAAAA
>NZ_JBHWKQ010000003.1:133880-211113 GCF_042730865.1 Streptomyces sp. NPDC059897
GGGCCACCCCCCCCCCGCCCGCCCCCCCCCCCGGGGGCGCACGGCCCCACCCGCCTTGGGCAATCTGCCGCCTTGGGCGGCAGGGTGGGCAAGGCGGCCCCCGGTGCAGCGCAACGTAAGGGTCGGGCATCGACCCGGTACGGGTCACAAGCATCGGTGCCGCGTAACGATGGTGCGGGGCCGAGTCCGGTCTTCGCCGCCGCGTGACGGAAGCGACGAGCGCCGCCCCGGCACAGCCCCGCTCCCACGGGGGCCGAGCCCCCGGAGGGGGCGGGCGGGTGGGAGATGGGCGGGATCCGACGCAGTCGGCGGCTCCGCGGAACGTTGACGACAGGCGTCGACCCCGGCGAGGTGCCGCCCCGGCCCCGCGCAATCCTCACGGCGGGCGTCATCTCGGCAGGGTGCTACCCCGGCTCCGCCGAACCCTCACGACAGGCGTCACCTCGGAAGGGCGCCACCCCGGCCTCGCCGAACCCTCACGACAGGCGTGACCCCGGCAAGACGCCACCTCGGCTCCGCCGAACCTCACGAGAGGCGTCACCTCGGCAGAGCGCTACCCCGGCCTCGCCGAACCTTCACGACAGGCGCCGCCCCGGCAAGGCGCCCCCGGTTCCGCCGAACCTTCACGACAGGCACCGCCCCGGCAAGGCGCCCCCGGTTCTGCCGAGCCCTCACGACAGCCGCCGCCCCGGCAAGCCCCCCCCCGGCCCAGCCGAACCCTCACGCCGGCCCCCGCCCCGCCCCGGCCCACCGCCGAAGGCCCCACCGCGCCTGACACAATGACACGGTGACCCGTGCATCCCTGGACAAGCAGCCCCACGAAGTCGCCTCGATGTTCGACGACGTGGCGGAGAAGTACGACCTCACCAACGACGTGCTGTCCCTGGGACAGACCCGGCTGTGGCGCAAGGAAGTCGCCAAGGCCGTCGACGCCCGCCCCGCGCAGAAGGTCCTCGACCTCGCCGCCGGCACCGCCACCTCCTCGCAGCCCTTCGTCCAGGCCGGTGCGTACGTCGTGCCCTGCGACTTCTCCCTCGGCATGCTGCGCGTGGGCAAGGAGCGCCACCCGTGGATGCCGTTCACGGCGGGCGACGGAACGAAGCTGCCGTTCAAGGACGACACGTTCGACGCCGTGACGATCTCCTTCGGGCTGCGCAACATCCAGGAGACCGGGACGGCGCTGAGCGAGCTGCACCGCGTCACCAAGCCCGGCGGCCGCGTCGTCATCTGCGAGTTCAGCCACCCGACGTGGGCCCCCTTCCGCACCGTCTACACCGAGTACCTGATGCGCGCCCTGCCGCCGGTCGCCCGCGCGGTGTCCTCGAACCCGGACGCGTACGTCTATCTCGCCGAGTCCATCCGCGCCTGGCCCACGCAGCCCGAACTGGCGGCGCTGATGCAGGACGCCGGCTGGCAGCGGGTGGCCTGGCGGGACCTCACCGGCGGCATCGTCACGCTGCACCGGGGCTACAAGAAGGCCTGACCACGCACGCGTAGCGACTAACCGCGACTCAACCCCAGCTCAACCGCGCCCGACAGCACGCGCGTTGCCCCCCCCACCGCTCACGCTCACCCTCACGGACAAGGGCTGAACGACTCGCTGCGCGCAGGAGGTTCGCCGGGCTCGTCGATCTCCCTGCGCATCCCGCCACCCCGGGGCCCCGGCGCCCGCGGCACACGCACCCCGGCCCCGCCGCCACCGCCCCCGCCCTCACCGAGGTCGAACCAGACCGTGACGACCGCGTCCCGCGGCACCTCGACGCCGGGCAGCGGGTACTGGCGCACCACGTACTCCACCGCCACCCGGTCGAAGTCGTCCCGGTCCGCCGCCACGATCAGCACGCCGTGCTCGCGGGCCGCCTGCCGCGCGTCGACCGCCATCAGGCCGACGAGCTTCGGCACGGGCACGTCCGGCGACCCGCCATCCGGCGTCTTGGGCGTCTTGGGTGTATTCACCATAGATGTCACCCCCAGGAGGTACCGGAAGGGTAGCTCCTGGGGTGTAGTGTCCGGAAGGTCCGGTCAGCGCCCCGGCGGGCGGGGTCAGAACTCCAGGCGGAAGCAGTGCCCCTGCTTCCCGGTCGGCGTCACGAACGTCTCGGCCAGCTCCATGCCGAGGCGCCGCGTCACCGCGATCGAGCGCTCGTTGCGGGCGTCGACCATCGCCACGACGCTCGGTATCCCGGCCGCCCGGACCCGCTCCAGCGTCAGGTGCGCGGCCGTCGTCGCGTACCCCTGCCCCCAGTACGCGCGCCCGAGCCGCCAGCCGATCTCGATCTCGCCGGTCGGCCCCCACTCCCGCTCCCACGGCTGCGCGCCCGTGAACCCGATGACGTCGCCGGCGGCGTCGGTCATCGTCCACAGGCAGAATCCGCGCTCCGCCTCGTGCCTGCGCTGCCGCGCGGTCAGCTCCTCGTACACGGAGAGATCCGCCGACGCGCCTCCGTGGAACTCCATGACATCGGGGTGGTCGAACACCCCGTGCCAGGCGAGCGCGTCCTCATGGGTGGGGACACGCAGATCCACGGCGGGCAGAACTCGACTCATGGGCTGGCCCTTCGGCTGAGTGATCGGTACCGCTGAATAGACTGCCCATGTCCGTGCCGGACGGCACACCGTTTTCGAGCCTGGGGAGAACCCGCCGTGACCGAGCAGCCCAAGCCCCTCTCCGAGCACAGCGCGGACGTGATCGTCGTCGGGGCCGGACCCGCCGGTTCGACGACCGCCTACTACCTCGCCAAGGCCGGTCTCGACGTCCTGTTGCTGGAGAAGACGGCCTTCCCGCGCGAGAAGGTGTGCGGCGACGGTCTCACCCCGCGCGCCACGAAGCAGCTCGTCTCCATGGGGATCGACATCTCCGAGGAGGCCGGCTGGCTGCGCAACAAGGGCCTGCGCATCATCGGCGGCGGCGTCCGCCTCCAGCTGGACTGGCCCGACCTCGCCTCGTACCCGGACTACGGACTCGTTCGCAAGCGCGACGACTTCGACGAGCAGCTCGCGCGGCAGGCCCAGAAGGCGGGCGCGCGGCTCTACGAGCGGTGCAACGTCGGCGCCCCGATCACCGACGAGCGCACCGGCCGCATCACCGGCGTGCACGCGAAGCTGGGCGAGGAGAAGACCCCGGTCACCTTCCACGCCCCGCTGGTGGTCGCGGCCGACGGCAACTCCACGCGGCTCTCCCTCGCGATGGGCCTGCACCGCCGCGAGGACCGCCCGATGGGCGTCGCCGTCCGTACGTACTTCACGTCGCCGCGGCACGACGACGACTACCTGGAGTCCTGGCTGGAGCTGTGGGACCGGCGCGGCGCCGAGGACCGGCTGCTGCCCGGCTACGGCTGGATCTTCGGCATGGGCGACGGCACGTCCAACGTGGGCCTGGGCATCCTCAACTCCTCGAAGGCCTTCCGCGAGTTGGACTGGCGCGAGGTCCTCAAGGCCTGGTGCGCCTCGATGCCGGAGGACTGGGGGTACACCCCGGACAACATGACGATGCCGATCCGCGGCGCCGCCCTCCCCATGGCCTTCAACCGCCAGCCGCACTACACCAAGGGCCTGCTCCTGGTCGGCGACGCGGGCGGCCTGGTCAACCCGTTCAACGGCGAGGGCATCGCGTACGCCATGGAGTCCGGCCAGATCGCCGCCGACGTCATCGTGCAGGCACACGCGCGTGCCACCGATGCCCAGCGCGAACTGGCCCTGCAGCGCTACCCGAAGGTCCTCAAGGACACCTACGGCGGCTACTACACGATGGGCCGCGCCTTCGTGAAGCTCATCGGCAACCCGAAGATCATGAAGATCGCGACGCAGCGCGGACTGACCCATCCGATGCTGATGAAGTTCACGCTGAAGATGCTCGCGAACCTGACGGACCCGACCGGCGGCGACGCGATGGACCGGGTCATCAACGGGCTGAGCAAGGTCGCCCCGAAGGCCTGACCCGATGGCCTGGCCCGAAGGCCTGGCCCGGATCCCTTGCCCGGTGCTTTCGCCCGGCCCCGGCTTTGCCGGGCCGGGCGGCTCGGGGGAGGGTGGACCCATGATTTTCATCGCCGTGAAGTTCACCGTCCGCCCCGAGCACGCCGACGCGTGGCTCGAGAAGACCGCCGCGTTCACCGCGGCCACCCGCGCCGAGGAGGGAAACCTCTTCTTCGACTGGTCCCGCAGCGTCGAGGACCCCAACCAGTTCGTGCTCCTGGAGGGCTTCAGGGACGGCGACGCCGGCGCCGCGCACGTCGGTTCCGACCACTTCAAGGCGGGCCTCGATGCCATGGCGCCGCTGATCGCCGCCACCCCGGAGATCATCAACGCCGACATCCCGAACGAGGGTTGGGGCGCGATGGGCGAGCTCTCCCCGCAGGCCTGAGCCGCCGCTGAGGTCAGCGCTGAGGGACAGCGCCGCTCCCGGGCAGCGCTGTCCCGGTTTATCCGTACAAACACCGAAGGCCGCCGCTCCCCCTAAGGGGTGCGGCGGCCTTCGGCCGTGCCACCGTGAAGCCCGCGAGGGGCCTCAGGCGGCTGTGTGCGGTCTTTGTGGACCGCAGGGGTCCCTGGAGACCCGGAAGTTCACCGGAACCTCGCAGGAGGCTCAGAGAACGCGCACCGCGCCGGTCGGCGGGTCGTAGGAGAGGGGCTGCTCGACGACACCGGTCGACGGGTTCTGCGCGCCGACGAACTTGCCGCCGCCCACGTAGACAGCGGTGTGGTACGCGCTGCCGGAACCGCCCCAGTAGAGGATGTCGCCCGGCTGGAGGTTGTCCAGGCCGACCTGGGTACCCGTCGCGGACTGGTCCTGCG
Source organism: Streptomyces sp. NPDC059897 (assembly GCF_042730865.1). Taxonomy (NCBI): domain Bacteria; kingdom Bacillati; phylum Actinomycetota; class Actinomycetes; order Kitasatosporales; family Streptomycetaceae; genus Streptomyces; species Streptomyces sp. NPDC059897. The sequence continues at coordinate 138,675 of NZ_JBHWKQ010000003.1, forward strand.
AGACGCGCGGCAGGTCGACACCGGCCTGCTTGAACGCGGCCTGCATCAGACCCGAGCAGTCCCACGAGTTGGGGCCCGTGCCACCGGAGACGTAGGCGTCGCCGATCTGCGCCTTGGCGAACGCGATGACCGCGGCGACGGAGCCGCTGGCCGGCGCGGGGGCCTCGTCGGAGGAGGACGAGGCGGTCGCCTGGAGCGTGGTGCGCTCGCTGGAGCGGGAGGCCTCGGCCTTCGCCTCGGCCTGGCGCTTCGCCTCGGCCTCGGCCTTGGCCTTCGCCTCGGCCTTCCGCTGGGCCTCGGCCTTCTTCTCGGCGGCGACCTGGTCCTTCTTCGCCTGGGTCGCGGCCTTGTCGAACGCGGCGTCGCGCTCGGCCTGGACCTGGTAGTTGGCCGCGGCCTGCTGGGTGGCGTCCGCGGACTGGGCGACCTGAGAAGAGAGGTCGGTGGTGAGCGTGGGCATCTCGATGGTCTGCGTCGCGGGCTCGGCGGCGATGGCCGGGCCGGCCGCACCAGCGACTGCCAGGGTGCTGAGGACGCCACCGGTAACTCCGGCGCGCAGGGCCATCTTCGAGGCGCTGCGACGGGGCTTCCGGTGGCTGGGTATGTGAGCGGTGTGGGACATGAGACCAACCGGTATCAGGGCCTCCCCGATCCCTTCAAGAAACGTGTGGTGCGCCACAGTTGTGAGGAGGGGAGCCGAAACCCGGGCCCGACAGGCTTTATTGACGCCGTAACGGGCATATTGGACAAGCTCTCGCACCGTCCTGAGCACGGGTTTTCAGCAATACGCCCGAATTGCCCCACGCTTACCACCCGTTGAGGCCGTTGGCCAAGCCCGGTTTCTGACGGTGTGACGACCACGTGACGCAGGTCACAAGTGGACCCCCAGGGGGTGCGGTGCACACGCGATGAACACATCTCGCGTCCATTTCCATTCACACCCATCCCTCCAACGTGTGAACGACGTCCACTATCAGCCAACCCCGTCCAGCACCAATTTGCTTGCATGCGCCACCTCTTGATAGTGGGCGCACCGCTCCGACCAGGGGTAACGCGCCAAGTTGTCACCACTGGTGATCACTCAGGTGCTTCGCGTGTGAAGATCACCGCTCATCCGACTTCATGATCCTTCGTCAGGTGGTGGAGATCACAAAGTAGTTGGCGCACCCCGTGTCGCAGATCACAGAGTTGCAGGCATAGGATGCGGGGCAAGTTGGGCTTGTGACCCGCTTCACATGTAGGCGATCTTCGACCGTTCGCAGGACGTGGGGTGCGGGGCGCGGGCTCATGCAACCGCCAGCAGTCAGTGCCGACTGAGAGGAGCGAGGAGCGGTGAACGCTTATGCGCCCATCCTCGTACTGGGAGCCCTCGGGGCAGGCTTTGCGATCTTCTCCGTGGTCATGGCCACGCTTATCGGTCCAAAGCGGTACAACCGGGCCAAGCTAGAGGCCTACGAGTGCGGGATCGAGCCGACCCCCACGCCGGCCGGTGGCGGGCGCTTCCCCATCAAGTACTACCTGACGGCGATGCTCTTCATCGTCTTCGACATCGAGATCGTCTTTCTCTACCCCTGGGCCGTCACCTTCGACGCCCTCGGGGTGTTCGGGCTCGTAGAGATGCTGCTCTTCGTGCTCACCGTCTTCGTCGCGTACGCGTACGTATGGCGGCGCGGCGGCCTGGAATGGGACTGAGCCCCGTATAGGGGAGACCAGGAGCCACAGACCAATGGGACTCGAAGAAAAGCTGCCGAGCGGATTCCTGCTGACCACCGTCGAACAGGCCTCGGGCTGGGTGCGCAAGTCGTCCATGTTCCCTGCCACGTTCGGGCTCGCCTGCTGCGCCATCGAGATGATGACGACGGGCGCGGGCCGGTACGACCTGGCGCGGTTCGGCATGGAGGTCTTCCGCGGATCGCCCCGCCAGGCGGACCTGATGATCGTGGCCGGGCGGGTGAGCCAGAAGATGGCGCCCGTCCTTCGCCAGGTCTACGACCAGATGCCGAACCCCAAGTGGGTCATCTCCATGGGCGTCTGCGCCTCGTCCGGCGGGATGTTCAACAACTACGCGATCGTGCAGGGCGTCGACCACGTCGTCCCGGTCGACATCTACCTGCCCGGCTGCCCGCCCCGGCCCGAGATGCTGATGGACGCGATCCTCAAGCTCCATCAGAAGGTTCAGGGCGGCAAGCTCGGCGTGAACGCCGAGGAGGCGGCCCGTGAGGCGGAGGAAGCGGCGCGCAAGGCCCTGCCGACGATCGAGATGAAGGGGCTGCTGCGGTGAGCGACGCCAACAGCGACAAGGGATCGAACGGGGTCAACCCCGAAAAGGACCTCAGCGCTTCCAACCTCCCGGGGCAGCGCGGCGATCAGGGCGAGGAGATCCGCGTCCAGCGCGGCATGTTCGGTGCCAACAACGGCGGTGACACCTCCGGCTACGGCGGTCTCGTCCGCTCGATCCGGCTGCCCGGCGAATCCTCCCGCCCCTACGGCGGCTGGTTCGACGAGGTGGCGGACGAGCTGGAGGGCGCCCTGGAGGAACAGGGCCTCGTCCCCGAGAACGCCATCGACAAGACGGTCGTCGACCGCGACGAGCTCACCTTCCACATCGAGCGCGAGCACCTGGTCCGCGTCGCCCGCACCCTGCGCGACGACCCGGCCCTGCGCTTCGAACTGTGCACGGGGGTCTCGGTGGTGCACTACCCCGAGGACAAGGGCCGCGAGCTGCACGCCGTCTACCACCTGCGCTCGATCACCCACAATCGGCTGATCCGCCTCGAGGTCTCCGCGCCCGACGCGGACCCGCACGTCGCGTCCCTGGTCCCGGTGTATCCGACGAACGACTGGCACGAGCGCGAGGCGTACGACTTCTTCGGGCTCGTCTTCGACGGCCACCCCGCGCTGACGCGAATCATGATGCCGGACGACTGGCAGGGCTTCCCGCAGCGCAAGGACTACCCGCTCGGCGGCATCCCCGTCGAGTACAAGGGCGCCCAGATCCCGGCTCCGGACCAGCGGAGGTCGTACTCCTGATGACCACTTCTTCTGCCTCCCCCCGCGAAACCACCGAAGGCACCGTCTACACGGTCACCGGAGGTGACTGGGACGAGGTCGCCGAATCGGCCGCCAAGTCCGACGACGAGCGCATCATCGTCAACATGGGGCCCCAGCACCCCTCCACGCACGGGGTGTTGCGCCTGATCCTGGAGATCGACGGCGAGACCGTCACCGAGGCCCGCTGCGGCATCGGCTACCTCCACACCGGCATCGAGAAGAACCTCGAGTACCGGACGTGGACGCAGGGCACCACGTTCGTGACGCGCATGGACTACCTGACGCCCTTCTACAACGAGACGGCGTACTGCCTCGCCGTCGAGAAGCTCCTCGGCATCGAGGACGAGATCCCGGACCGCGCCAGCGTCATCCGCGTGCTCCTCATGGAGCTGAACCGGATGTCCTCGCACCTGGTGGCCATCGCCACCGGCGGCATGGAGCTCGGCGCGACCACGATCATGATCTACGGGTTCCGCGATCGTGAACTCGTTCTCGATGTCTTCGAGTTGATCACCGGCCTGCGGATGAACCACGCGTTCGTCCGGCCCGGCGGACTCGCCCAGGACCTGCCGCCCGGCGCGGTGGACCAGCTCCGCGAGTTCGTGAAGAAGATGAAGAAGAACCTTCCCGAGTACGACAAGCTCGCCACCGGGAACCCCATCTTCAAGGCCCGTATGCAGGACGTCGGCTACCTCGACCTCGCGGGCTGCATGGCCCTCGGCGCCACAGGACCGATCCTGCGCTCCGCAGGCCTGCCGCACGACCTGCGCAAGGCGCAGCCGTACTGCGGCTACGAGAACTACGACTTCGACATCCCGACCGCCGACACCTGCGACTCCTACGGACGCTTCCTGATCCGCCTGGAGGAGATGCGCCAGTCGCTGCGCATCGTCGAGCAGTGCCTGGACCGCCTGGAGCCGGGCCCGGTCATGGTCGGCGACAAGAAGATCGCCTGGCCCGCCCAGCTGGCCCTCGGCCCGGACGGTCTCGGCAACTCGCTCGACCACATCAAGAACATCATGGGCACCTCCATGGAGGCCCTCATCCACCACTTCAAGCTGGTGACCGAGGGCTTCCGCGTCCCGCCGGGACAGACCTACGCGGCCGTGGAGTCACCCAAGGGCGAGCTGGGTGTGCACGCCGTGTCCGACGGCGGCACCCGCCCGTTCAGGGTCCACTTCCGCGACCCATCCTTCACCAACCTTCAGGCCATGGCGGCGATGTGCGAGGGCGGCCAGGTCGCCGACGTCATCGTCGCCGTCGCGTCCATCGACCCCGTGATGGGAGGCGTCGACCGGTGACCACCAGTTCTTCGGAGCAGGGCGTGAGTCTGGGCATGCCACAGCTGCCCGCGCCCGCCTACCCGGACGACGTCCGAACCCGCCTGGAGGCCGACGCGAAGGAGATCATCTCCCGCTACCCCGGCTCCCGCTCGGCGCTGCTTCCGCTGCTGCACCTCGTGCAGTCGGAGGAGGGGCACGTCACGCGCACCGGCATGCAGTTCTGCGCTGACATGCTCGGCCTGACCACGGCCGAGGTCACCGCCGTCGCGACCTTCTACACGATGTACCGCCGCAAGCCGAGCGGCGACTACCAAGTGGGTGTCTGCACCAACACGTTGTGCGCCGTCATGGGCGGCGACGCCATCTTCGAGTCGCTCCAGGAGCACCTCGAGGTCGGCAACAACGGCACCACGGACGACGGCAAGATCACGCTGGAGCACATCGAGTGCAACGCCGCTTGTGATTTCGCTCCCGTGGTGATGGTCAACTGGGAGTTCTTCGACAACCAGACGCCCGAGACCGCCAAGCAGCTCGTCGACGATCTGCGGGCGGGCACCGAGGTGTCACCCACGCGCGGCGCTCCCCTGTGCACCTTCAAGGAGACCGCGCGCATCCTGGCCGGGTTCCCCGACGAGCGCGCGGGGGCCGTCGAGGCCGGCGGCAGTGCGGGGCCCGCCTCGCTGATCGGGCTCCGCCTGGCCAAGGGCGAGACGGAGCCCGCGCGCGTGGTCCACCCGCGAGGCGGGGGCACCGAGGGCGAGCCGCCCCACGACCCGTCGCCCACCGAGCACTTGAGCTCGCACGACGCGCCGCAGGACACGTCGGCCTCCGACCCGCAGCACCCAGCGGGACCGACCGCCGAGGAGGGGGAGTGATGACCTTGGCAGCCGAGATCGACAACAACGACACCAGCCCGGAGAAGCTGCTCTCTCCGGTCCTGTCGGCCTTCTGGGACCAGGACAAGTCCTGGTCTTTGGATGTGTACCGCCGGCACGAGGGATACGAGGGGCTGCGCAAGGCCCTCGCCATGGCACCGGACGACCTGATCGCGTATGTGAAGGACGCGGGGCTCCGCGGGCGTGGTGGCGCCGGATTCCCGACGGGGATGAAGTGGCAGTTCATCCCGCAGGGAGACGGCAAGCCGCACTATCTAGTTGTCAACGCCGACGAATCGGAGCCGGGGACCTGCAAGGACATCCCGCTCCTCTTCGCGAACCCGCACAGCCTCATCGAGGGCATCGTGATCGCCTGTTACGCGATCCGTTCCGAGCACGCGTTCATCTACTTGCGCGGTGAAGTGGTCCCCGTACTGCGGCGCTTGCACGAGGCCGTGCGCGAGGCCTACGCCGCGGGGTATCTCGGGCAGAACATCCTGGGCAGCGGTCTCAATCTCGAACTCACCGTGCACGCCGGCGCGGGCGCGTACATCTGTGGTGAGGAGACCGCACTCCTGGACTCGCTCGAAGGCCGCCGTGGTCAGCCGCGACTCCGTCCCCCCTTCCCTGCCGTCGCGGGCCTCTACGCCTGCCCCACTGTGGTGAACAACGTCGAGTCCATCGCGTCGGTTCCCGCCATCATCAATCGGGGCAAGGACTGGTTCAAATCGATGGGCAGCGAGAAGTCCCCGGGCTTCACGCTGTACTCGCTCAGCGGCCATGTCGCGAGCCCCGGCCAGTACGAGGCCCCGCTCGGCATCACGCTGCGCCAGCTCCTCGACATGAGCGGCGGCATGCGGCCGGGCCACCGCCTCAAGTTCTGGACCCCGGGCGGCAGTTCGACGCCGATGTTCACCGAGGAGCACCTCGACGTCCCCCTCGACTACGAGGGTGTCGGCGCCGCCGGATCGATGCTCGGCACCAAGGCGTTGCAGTGCTTCGACGAGACGACCTGCGTCGTGCGCGCGGTCACGCGGTGGACCGAGTTCTACGCCCACGAGTCCTGCGGCAAGTGCACGCCGTGCCGTGAAGGAACGTACTGGCTCGTGCAGTTGCTGCGGGACATCGAGGCAGGCAAGGGCACCATGTCCGACCTCGACAAGCTGAACGACATCGCCGACAACATCAACGGCAAGTCGTTCTGCGCCCTCGGCGACGGCGCCGCCTCGCCGATCTTCTCCTCGCTCAAGTACTTCCGCGAGGAGTACGAGCAGCACATCACGGGCAAGGCCTGCCCCTTCGACCCGGCCAGGTCCACGCTCTGGGCCGACCGGGCCGACAAGCACCGCACGGAGGTGAACGCATGACTGTGACCGCTGGCGCTCCCTCCGGGGGCGGTGAGGCGGCGGCTCCGCCCGAGGACCTCGTGTCGTTGACGATCGACGGCATCGAGATCAGCGTCCCCAAGGGGACCCTGGTCATCCGGGCCGCCGAGCTGCTCGGCATCGAGATCCCGCGCTTCTGCGACCACCCGCTGCTCGACCCGGCCGGCGCCTGCCGGCAGTGCATCGTGGAGGTGGAGGGCCAGCGCAAGCCGATGGCGTCCTGCACCATCACCTGCACCGACGGCATGGTGGTCAAGAGCCAGCTCTCCTCCCCGGTCGCCGAGAAGGCGCAGAAGGGGGTCATGGAGCTGCTGCTCATCAACCACCCCCTCGACTGCCCGGTCTGCGACAAGGGCGGCGAGTGCCCGCTGCAGAACCAGGCGATGTCGCACGGCCAGGCCGACTCGCGCTTCGAGGGCAAGAAGCGCACCTACGAGAAGCCGGTACCGATCTCCAAGCAGGTGCTGCTCGACCGCGAGCGGTGCGTGCTGTGCGCGCGCTGCACCCGGTTCTCCAACCAGATCGCGGGCGACCCGATGATCGAGCTGATCGAGCGCGGCGCGCTCCAGCAGGTCGGCACGGGTGAGGGCGACCCCTTCGAGTCGTACTTCTCCGGGAACACCATCCAGATCTGCCCGGTCGGCGCGCTGACCTCGGCGGCGTACCGGTTCCGCTCCCGGCCCTTCGACCTCGTGTCGTCGCCGAGCGTGTGCGAGCACTGCTCCAGTGGCTGCGCGACGCGCACGGACCACCGGCGCGGCAAGGTCATGCGCCGCCTCGCGGCCAACGACCCCGAGGTCAACGAGGAGTGGATCTGCGACAAGGGCCGCTTCGGCTTCCGGTACGCGCAGAAGCCCGACCGGCTCACCCACCCCCTCGTACGGGACGCGGAGAGCGGTGAACTGCGGCCCGCTTCCTGGCCGGAGGCGCTGGAGACCGCCGCGCGCGGGCTCGCCGCGGCCCGCGGCAGGACCGGGGTGCTCACCGGTGGCCGCCTCACCGTCGAGGACGCCTACGCGTACAGCAAGTTCGCGCGGGTCGCCCTCGACACGAACGACATCGATTTCCGCGCGCGCGTGCACAGCAGCGAGGAAGCCGACTTCCTGGCGGCGCGTGTCGCCGGTCGCGGTCGTGACCTGGACGGCAGCGGCGTCACGTACACGAAGCTGGAGAAGGCCCCGGCCGTTCTCCTCGTCGGGTTCGAGTCGGAGGAGGAGGCGCCCGGCGTCTTCCTCAAGCTCCGCAAGGCCTGGCGGGGACACGGCCAGAAGGTCTACTCGCTGGCCACCCACGAGACGCGCGGCCTGGAGAAGGCGGGCGGCACGCTGCTGCCCGCCGCTCCCGGCACCGAGCCCGAGTGGCTGGACGCGCTCGCCTCCGGTGTCGGCCTCGAAGGCGGGGGAGCGGACGCCGCTCAGGCGCTGCGCGGCGAAGGCGCCGTGATCGTCGTCGGTGAGCGGGTCGCGGCCGTGTCCGGTGGTCTCACCGCCGCCGTACGGGCCGCTTCCGCGACCGGGGCCGAGCTGGTGTGGGTGCCGCGCCGGGCCGGTGAGCGCGGTGCCGTCGAGGCGGGCGCGCTGCCGTCGCTGCTGCCGGGCGGCAGGCCCTCGACGGACCCGCGCGCGCGGGACGAGGTCGCCGCCGCCTGGGGTGTGGCCGAACTGCCGCACCGTTTCGGCCGGGACACCGGGCAGATCGTGGAGGCCGCGGCCACCGGCGAACTGGGGGCGCTGGTCGTCGCCGGCGTCGAGGTCGCCGACCTGCCGGCCCCGGCACGCGCGCGTGAAGCTCTTCACGAGGTGGGCTTCCTGATCTCCCTGGAGCAGCGGCCCAGCGAGGTCACCGACCACGCCGACGTCGTCCTTCCGGTGGCCGCGGTCGCCGAGAAGGCGGGCACGTTCCTCAACTGGGAGGGCCGTGCCCGGATGTTCGAGGCGGCGCTGAAGCCCGACCAGATGACGCGGCGCGTCGCGCCCACGGACGCGCGCGTGCTGCAGATGCTGGCGGACGCGATGGACGTCCACCTGGGGCTGCCGGATCTGCGTTCGCTGCGCGGCGAGTTGGACCGCCTGGGCAATTGGGACGGGCCGCACGCGACCGAGCCCCTGGACACGGCGGGTCAGCTGCCGCGGCCCTCCGCCGGAGAGGCCGTCCTCGCCGGACACCGGCTGCTGCTCGACCAGGGCCGCCTCCAGGAGGGCGACGACGCGCTCGCCGGGACCCGGCACGCCGCCCACGCGCGCGTGTCCGCCGCGACCGCTTCGGAGGCGGGCGTGAAGGACGGCGACGTACTGACGGTCACCGGGGCGCTGGGCAGCGTCGCGTTCCCGCTCCAGGTCACCGAGATGCCCGACCGCGTCGTGTGGCTGCCGCTCAACTCCGAGGGCGGCGGCGTCGCTTCGGACACGGGGGCCGTGCCCGGCGACCTGGTGAAGATCGGCCCGGCCGTCGCCGCCGGATCCCCGGAGGTGCAGTCATGAACTCACTCGGAATGAGCCAGGTGGCGCTGAGCCCCCTGGCCGCCGAAGACCTCTCGATGTTCGGGCGCGACCCCTGGTGGCTCGTCGTCGTGAAGGCGGTCTTCTGCTTCGCCTTCCTGATGGTGACCGTGCTGTTCTCCATCGTGTGGGAGCGCAAGGTCGTCGCCTGGATGCAGCTGCGCATCGGCCCGAACCGGCACGGCCCCTGGGGCATGCTCCAGTCGCTCGCCGACGGCATCAAGCTGATGCTCAAGGAAGACCTCATCGTCAAGCGCGCGGACAAGGTGGTCTACATCCTCGCGCCGATCGTCGCGGCGATCCCCGCGTTCATGGCGATCGCGGTGATCCCGTTCGGCCCGGCGGGCAACGAGATCTCGATCTTCGGCCAGCGCACGACGATGCAGCTCACCGACCTGCCGATCGCGATGCTCTACATCCTCGCGGTCGCCTCCGTCGGCATCTACGGCATCGTCCTCGCGGGCTGGTCGTCCGGATCGACGTATCCGCTGCTCGGCGGCCTGCGCTCCTGCGCGCAGATGATCTCGTACGAGATCGCGATGGGCGCCGCGTTCGCCTCGGTGTTCCTCTACTCGGGCTCGATGTCGACCTCGGAGATCGTCGCCCAGCAGCACGACCGCTGGTACATCGTGCTGCTGCCGGTGTCGTTCCTGATCTACGTCGTGACGATGGTCGGCGAGACCAACCGCGCCCCGTTCGACATGCCGGAGTCCGAGGGCGACCTCGTCGGCGGCTTCAACACCGAGTACTCGTCCATCAAGTTCGCGATGTTCATGCTCGCCGAGTACGTGAACATGGTGACGGTCTCCGCGGTGTCCGTGACGCTCTTCCTGGGCGGCTGGCGCGCACCGTGGCCGGTCTCCACGTTCTGGGAGGGCGCGAACCACGGCTGGTGGCCGATGCTCTGGTTCGTCATCAAGGTCCAGCTGCTGTTGTTCTTCTTCATCTGGCTGCGCGGCACGCTCCCTCGGGTGCGCTACGACCAGCTGATGAAGCTCGGCTGGAAGGTCCTCATCCCGGTCTCCGTGGTGTGGCTGATGCTGGTGGCGACGGTGCGGACGCTGCGCAACGAGAACTACGACTTCGCCTCGATCGCGCTGTACGTCGGGGCCGCGATCCTTGTGGTTCTGCTCCTGTCGTTCGTCGTGGACATCTTCCGCGACCGCGGGGCCAAGCAGCGCGAGGCCGCCGAAGAGCCCGCCGCGTTCGACCCGATGGCGGGCGGATTCCCCGTGCCGCCGCTGCCCGGACAGACATTGCCGCCCGTTCCGCGCAGGCGCTCCCGGCGGGAGCGGGAGCTGATTGTCAGTGGCGGCCCCGATACTCAGAGTGACGAGTCGCTTGGCGGATCTCGCGAAGGAAAGGAGGCGTCCGATGGCTGACGAGACAGAGTCCGGCCCGCAGAAGGACACCGAGCCGGGGTTCCAGAACCCCGTCGCCGGCTTCGGCGTGACCTTCAAGGCCATGTTCAAGAAGCGGCTGACCGAGCAGTACCCGGAGCAACCGAAGACCACTGCTCCCCGCTTCCACGGTCGGCACCAGCTCAATCGCCATCCGGACGGCCTGGAGAAGTGCGTCGGCTGCGAGTTGTGCGCCTGGGCCTGCCCGGCGGACGCGATCTACGTGGAGGGCGCGGACAACACGGAGGAGGAGCGCTACTCGCCGGGTGAGCGCTACGGCCGCGTCTACCAGATCAACTACGCGCGCTGCATTCTGTGCGGACTGTGCATCGAGGCGTGCCCCACGCGCGCGCTGACGATGACGAACGAGTTCGAGCTGGCGGACAGCAGCCGCACCAACCTCATCTACACCAAGGAGCAGCTGCTCGCCGGGCTCGACGAGGGCATGGTCGACAGCCCGCACTCGATCTTCCCCGGCATGGACGAGCAGGACTACTACCGGGGGCTCGTGACCGAGGCCGCGCCCGGCACGGAGCGCCAAGTGGCCGTCTCCAGGGGCGAGAAGCCCGACGAGGCGGTTTCCGGGAAGGAAGAGGGGGTGGACGCATGAGCGCGCAGCTCGCGACGACGCTCGCCGCGAACACCTCCACCGGTGAGGCCTTCCAGTTCTGGATCCTCGGCACGGTCGCCGTCATCGGCGCCCTGTGCACGATCCTGATGAAGAAGGCCGTGCACAGCGCCCTGTGCCTGGCCGGCACCATGATCATCCTGGCGGTCTTCTACCTGGCCAACGGGGCGTACTTCCTGGGCATCGTGCAGATCGTCGTCTACACCGGCGCGATCATGATGCTGTTCCTCTTCGTGGTGATGCTCGTCGGCGTCACCGCGGCCGACTCCCTGACGGAGACCATCAAGGGGCAGCGCTGGCTCGCCGCCCTGTGCGGGCTCGGCTTCGGGGTGCTGCTCATCGCGGGGATCGGCAACGCCTCGCTGAAGCAGTTCAACGGCCTGGGCAAGGCGAACGCCGGGGGGAACGTGGAGGGACTCGCGTCCCTCATCTTCACCAAGTACGTCTTCGCCTTCGAGATCACCGGCGCCCTGCTGATCACGGCCACTGTCGGCGCGATGGTGCTCACGCACCGCGAGCGCACCGAGCGGGCCAAGACGCAGCGCGAGCTGGCCGAGGAGCGGGTGCGCGAGGGCAAGCACCTGCCGCCGCTGCCGGCCCCGGGTGTCTACGCCCGGCACAACGCGGTGGACATCGCCGGCCTGCTGCCCGACGGCACGCCGTCGGAGCTCACGGTCATGCAGACACTGCGCGAGCGCGGTCAGATCCGGGACGTCTCCGGTGAGGCGATGAGCGACCTGAAGGCTCTGGAGCAGCGGTCCTCGGACCGCCTGGAGCGTTCGGACGCCGAGCGGGCCGAGGAGGCGTCGAAGTGAATCCGGTCAACTACCTGTATCTCGCCGCCCTGTTGTTCACGATCGGCGCCACCGGCGTGCTCATCAGGCGCAACGCGATCGTCGTGTTCATGTGCATCGAGCTGATGCTGAACGCGTGCAACCTCGCGTTCGTCGCGTTCTCCCGTATGCACGGCAATCTCGACGGCCAGATCATCGCGTTCTTCACGATGGTCGTCGCCGCCGCCGAGGTCGTCGTGGGGCTCGCGATCATCGTGTCGCTGTTCCGTTCCCGCCACTCGGCCTCGGTCGACGACGCCAGCCTGATGAAGCTGTAAGGGGTCGTAACCAGTGGAGAATCTCATTGCGCTGCTGGTAGCGGCGCCCCTGCTCGGAGCGGCCGTACTGCTGTGCGGCGGGCGGGCGTTGGACCGGGTGGGCCATCTGCTCGGCACGCTGCTCGCGGCCGTCTCCTTCGTGATCGCCGTCGTGCTCTTCTCCGACCTGCTCGGCAAGGGCCCGGAGGACCGCACACTCAGCCAGCACCTGTTCAGCTGGATCCCCGTCGAGGGCTTCCAGGCGGACATCGCGTTCCACCTCGACCAGCTGTCGATGACGTTCGTCCTGCTGATCTCCGGTGTGGGCACGCTGATCCACCTGTACTCGATCGGGTACATGGAGCACGACGAGCGGCGCCGCCGCTTCTTCGGCTATCTGAACCTGTTCCTCGCGGCGATGCTGCTCCTCGTCGTCGCCGACAACTACCTGCTGCTGTACGTCGGTTGGGAGGGAGTGGGCCTCGCCTCGTACCTGCTGATCGGCTTCTGGCAGCACAAGCCGAGCGCGGCCACGGCGGCCAAGAAGGCGTTCCTGGTCAACCGTGTCGGCGACATGGGTCTGTCCATCGCGATCATGCTGATGTTCACGACGTTCGGGACCTTCGCCTTCGGGCCCGTCCTGGAGGCCACCGGGGACACCAGCGAGGGCAAGCTCACCGCGATCGGTCTGATGCTGCTGCTTGCCGCGTGCGGCAAGTCGGCGCAGGTGCCGCTGCAGTCCTGGCTCGGGGACGCGATGGAGGGCCCGACCCCGGTCTCGGCCCTCATCCACGCCGCGACCATGGTGACCGCGGGCGTCTACCTGATCGTCCGCTCCGGAGCGATCTTCAACGCGGCGCCCGACGCGCAGTTGGTGGTCACCATCGTCGGCGCGGTCACGCTCCTCTTCGGTGCGATCGTCGGTTGCGCGAAGGACGACATCAAGAAGGCGCTCGCCGGTTCGACGATGTCGCAGATCGGCTACATGATCCTCGCCGCGGGCCTCGGCCCCATCGGCTATGTCTTCGCGATCATGCACCTGGTGACGCACGGCTTCTTCAAGGCGGGCCTCTTCCTCGGCGCCGGTTCGGTCATGCACGGCATGAACGACGAGGTCGACATGCGGAAGTTCGGCGGACTGCGCAAGTACATGCCGGTCACCTTCGTGACGTTCGGGCTCGGGTATCTGGCGATCATCGGCTTCCCGGGCCTGTCCGGCTTCTTCTCCAAGGACAAGATCATCGAGGCGGCGTTCGCGAAGGGCGGCACCGAGGGCTGGATCCTCGGCTCCGTGGCCCTGCTCGGCGCGGCCATCACGGCGTTCTACATGACCCGCGTGATGATCATGACCTTCTTCGGCGAGAAGCGCTGGCAACCGGACGCCGAAGGACATGAGCCGCACCCGCACGAGTCCCCGTCCTCCATGACGATCCCGATGATCCTGCTCGCGGTCGGCTCGGTCTTCGCCGGTGGCTTCTTCTCCATCGGGGACCGATTCCTGCACTGGCTGGAGCCCGTCACCGGGCACGACCACGGGCACGCGCCCATCAGCGCGGGCGTGGTCACCGGGGCCACGGTGGTGTGCCTCGTCATCGGTGTGGGGCTCGCCTGGCTCCAGTACGGGCGCCGCGAGGTTCCCGTCGTCGCCCCGCGCGGCTCGCTGCTCACCCGGGCGGCCCGCCGCGACCTGCTCCAGGACGACTTCAACCACGTCGTCCTCGTCCGCGGCGGCGAGCACCTCACGCGCTCGCTCGTCTACGTCGACCACACCCTGGTCGACGGGGTGGTCAACGGGACGGCGGCCTCGGTCGGGGGCCTGTCCGGTCGGCTGCGCAAACTCCAGAACGGCTACGTGCGCTCGTACGCCGTCTCGATGTTCGGCGGCGCGGCGGTCATCGCCGCGGTGACCCTGCTGATGAGGGCGGTCTGATACCGATGTCCTTTCCTCTGCTGACAGCGACGGCGGTACTGCCGGCCGTGGGCGCGATCGCCACGGCCGCCGTGCCGGCGAAGCAGCGCACCGCGGCCAAGTGGCTCGCGCTGCTGTTCTCGCTCGCCACCCTGGTGCTCGCGGCAGTGGTCGCGGTCCGGTTCGACCCGGGCGGCGGCCGGTTCCAACTCACCGAGTCCCACGCGTGGATCGCCGACTTCGGGGTCCGTTACGAGCTGGGTGTGGACGGCATCGGGGTGGCGCTCATCGCGCTGACCGCGCTGCTGATCCCGTTCGTGATCCTCGCGGGCTGGCACGACGCCGACCCGCAGGAAACCGGAAACACGCGGTGGCGGCCGACTCAGGGCTTCTTCGCCCTGATCCTCCTCGTCGAGGCGATGGTGATCATCTCCTTCGAGGCCACCGACGTCTTCCTCTTCTACATCTTCTTCGAAGCCATGCTCATCCCGATGTACTTCCTCATCGGCGGCTTCGGGGACCGGGCGGGCCCGCACGGCGAGAAGGAGGCCGCGACCCAACGCTCGTACGCGGCGGTCAAGTTCCTCCTCTACAACCTCGTCGGCGGCCTCATCATGCTGGCGGCCGTCATCGGCCTCTACGTCGTCGCCGGGAGCTTCTCGCTCTCGGAGATCGCGGAAGCCCGCGCGAGCGGTTCGCTCGACATGGCGACCAACACCGAGCGCCTGCTCTTCCTCGGCTTCTTCTTCGCCTTCGCGGTGAAGGCCCCGCTGTGGCCGCTGCACACCTGGCTGCCGAACGCGATGGGGGAGGCCACGGCCCCGGTCGCCGTACTGATCACGGCAGTTGTCGACAAGGTCGGCACGTTCGCGATGCTCCGCTTCTGCCTCCAGCTCTTCCCGGAGGCGAGCAAGTGGGCGACACCGGTGATCCTGGTGCTCGCCCTGATCAGCATCGTCTACGGGGCGCTGGTCGCGGTCGGCCAGCGCGACATCAAGCGCCTGGTCGCCTACGCATCGATCTCGCACTTCGGCTTCATCATCATGGGCATCTTCGCGATGACCAGCCAGGGCCAGTCCGGCGCGACGCTCTACATGGTCAACCACGGGATCTCGACGGCGGCGCTGATGCTGGTCGCCGGCTTCCTGATCTCGCGGCGCGGCTCGCGGCTCATCGCGGACTACGGGGGCGTGCAGAAGGTCGCCCCGGTGCTCGCCGGTACGTTCCTGATCGGCAGCCTGGCGACGCTCTCGCTGCCGGGTCTCGCGCCCTTCGTGAGCGAATTCCTGGTCCTGGTCGGCACGTTCACGCGCTACCCGGTGATCGGCATCATCGCCACGTTCGGCATCGTGCTCGCCGCGCTCTACACGCTGGTCCTCTACCAGCGCACCATGACGGGCCCGGTGAAGCCGTCGAACGAGGGCATCGCGGACCTGCGGGTGCGTGAGCTCGCGGTGGTGGTCCCGCTGATCGGCGTACTGATCTTCCTGGGCGTCTACCCGAAGCCGGTCACCGAGCTGGTGAACCCGGCGGTCAAGCACACCCTGTCCGACGTCCACAAGAAGGACCCGAAGCCGGAAGTGGAGGCGGCTCACAAGTGACCACGTCAGCCGTCCACAGTCTGTGGACAACCGCCGCCGACCCGATCTCCAAGATCGACGCACCGAAGATCGAGTACGCGCAATTGTCGCCGACCTTGATCGTCATCGCTGCCGCCGTCCTGGGGATCCTGGTCGAGGCCCTGGTGCCGCGCCGGTCCCGCTACTACGTGCAGGTGTTCCTCGCCGTCGTCGCGCTCGCGGCCGCCTTCGCGGCGGTCGTGGGACTCGCGGCCGGCGGGTACGGGACGACGAAGGCGCACATCGCGGCCATGGGCGCGATCGCCGTCGACGGGCCCGCGCTGTTCCTCCAAGGCGTCATCCTGCTGTCCGGCCTTGTCGCGATCTTCACCTTCGCGGAACGCCGGCTCGACCCGGAGGCGCACGGCAACCGCGTCGACTCGTTCGCCGCGCAGGCCGGCTCCGTGCCCGGCAGTGACGGCGAAAAGGCGGCCATAAAGGCCGGGTTCACCACCACAGAGGTGTTCCCGCTGGCGCTGTTCGCCATCGCCGGAATGCTGGTCTTCCCCGCGGCGAACGACCTGCTGACGCTGTTCATCGCGCTCGAGGTCTTCTCGCTGCCGCTGTACCTGCTGTGCGCCGTGGCCCGCCGCAAGCGGCTCATGTCGCAGGAGGCCGCGGTCAAGTACTTCCTGCTCGGCGCCTTCGCGTCCGCGTTCACCCTGTTCGGCATCGCGCTCCTGTACGGCTACGCGGGCTCCGTCTCGTACGCCACGATCGCGAGCGTCGTCGACGGCTCGATCCAGAACGTGGACCCGGCCCTCGCCGACACCATGGGCAACGACGCGCTGCTGCTCATCGGCATGGCGCTCGTCGTCATGGGCCTGCTGTTCAAGGTCGGCGCCGTCCCCTTCCACATGTGGACGCCCGACGTGTACCAGGGCGCGCCGACGCCGGTGACCGGGTTCATGGCGGCCGCCACGAAGGTCGCGGCCTTCGGCGCGCTGCTGCGGCTGCTGTACGTCGTCCTGCCGGGGATGCGCTGGGACTGGCGGCCGGTCATGTGGGCCATCGCCATCGTCACGATGCTCGCCGGCGCGATCGTCGCGATCACGCAGACCGACATCAAGCGGCTCCTCGCGTACTCCTCGATCGCGCACGCCGGCTTCATCCTGGCCGGTGTCATCGCGACGACGCCCGACGGGATCTCGTCCGTCCTCTTCTACCTGGCCGCGTACTCCTTCGTGACCATCGGCGCCTTCGCCGTGGTGACGCTGGTGCGCGACGCGGGCGGTGAGGCGACGCACCTGTCGAAGTGGGCGGGGCTCGGGCGCAGGTCGCCGCTGGTGGCGGCGGTCTTCGCGGTGTTCCTGCTCGCCTTCGCCGGTATCCCGCTGACCTCCGGGTTCGCGGGGAAGTTCGCCGTGTTCAAGGCGGCGGCCGAGGGCGGCGCGGGCGTGCTCGTCGTCGTCGGTGTCGTGTCCTCGGCGATCGCCGCGTTCTTCTACATCCGTGTGATCGTCCTCATGTTCTTCAGCGAGCCGAAGACGGACGGTCCGACCGTGGCCGTGCCGTCGCCGCTGACCATGACGACGATCGGCGTGGGCGTGGCCGTCACGATCGTGCTGGGCCTCGCGCCGCAGTACTTCCTCGACCTGGCGAGCCAGGCCGGGGTGTTCGTGCGGTAGCGGTACCGCCGCCGTCGCGCGTGGTGGAGGCCCGGCCCCTGGGAGGGGGCCGGGCCTTCGCGTGCGCGGGCCGCGCGACATCCGGGCCGGGCCGCGCCCCCAGCCTGTGGATAACTTTCCGGGGTGTCAGTCCGGACCCCTATCGTTACTGGAGAAGTCGAGACGAGCTGGACTCACGGGGGCAGGGCGATGGACGGGACACAGGGTATGAGCGAGGTGACCGGGAGCGAGGCGCTAGCCACGCTCCACCGGGTCTTCGGGTACGACGCCTTCCGCGGTGAGCAGGAAGCGATCATCGATCACGTGGTGGGCGGTGGGGACGCCGTCGTGCTCATGCCGACCGGCGGCGGCAAGTCGCTCTGCTACCAGATCCCGGCGCTGGTCAGAGCCGGTACGGGGATCGTCGTCTCGCCCCTGATCGCGCTGATGCAGGACCAGGTGGACGCGCTGCGGGCGCTCGGCGTGCGTGCCGGGTTCATGAACTCGACGCAGGACTTCGAGGAGCGCCGCCTGGTGGAGCAGGAGTTCCTCGCGGGCGAGCTCGACCTGCTCTATCTGGCGCCGGAGCGGCTGCGCCTCGACTCCACGCTCGGGCTGCTGTCGCGCGGAAAGATCTCCCTCTTCGCGATCGACGAGGCGCACTGCGTGGCCCAGTGGGGTCACGACTTCCGCCCCGACTACCTGACGCTGTCCGTGCTCGGCCAGAACTGGCCGGACGTGCCGCGCATCGCCCTGACCGCGACGGCGACGCGCGCCACGCACCAGGAGATCACCCAGCGCCTCGGCATGCCGGACGCCAAGCACTTCGTGGCGAGCTTCGACCGGCCCAACATCCAGTACCGGATCGTCGGCAAGGCCGACCCGAAGAAGCAGCTCCTGAGCTTCCTCAAGCAGGAGCACGAGGGCGACGCGGGCATCGTCTACTGCCTGTCCCGCAAGTCCGTGGAGGCGACGGCCGAGTTCCTCAGCCGCAACGGCATCGAGGCGGTGCCGTACCACGCGGGCCTGGACGCGGGGACGCGCGCGGCGCACCAGTCGCGGTTCCTGCGCGAGGAGGGCCTCGTCGTCTGCGCGACCATCGCGTTCGGCATGGGCATCGACAAGCCGGACGTACGGTTCGTCGCCCACCTCGACCTGCCGAAGTCCGTCGAGGGCTACTACCAGGAGACGGGCCGCGCAGGGCGTGACGGCATGCCGTCGACGGCGTGGATGGCGTACGGGCTGCAGGACGTGGTGCAGCAGCGGAAGCTGATCAACATGGGGGAGGGGGACGAGGCGTTCCGGCGCCGCGCCTCCGCCCACCTCGACTCGATGCTGGCGCTGTGCGAGACGGCGCAGTGCCGCCGGGCCCAGCTGCTCACGTACTTCGGGCAGGAGGGCGCCGAGTCCTGCGGCAACTGCGACACGTGCCTGTCGCCGCCCGAGACCTGGGACGGCACGGTCGCCGCGCAGAAGATCCTGTCGACCGTGGTGCGCCTGGAGCGGGAGCGGCGGCAGAAGTTCGGCGCGGGCCAGATCATCGACATCCTGCTGGGCAAGCGCAGCGCCAAGGTCATCCAGTTCGACCACGACCAGCTCTCCGTGTTCGGCATCGGCGAGGAGCTGGCCGAGGTCGAATGGCGGGGCGTGGTGCGGCAGTTGCTGGCGCAGGGGCTCGTCGCGGTCGAGGGCGAGTACGGGACGCTGGTGCTCACCGAGGAGAGCGGCTCCGTGCTCGGGCGGCAGCGGGAGGTGCGGCTGCGCAAGGAGCCGAAGCCGGCGCCCCGTGCGGCGGCGGCCCGTGAGCGCAAGGCCAAGTCGCCCGCGGTCGAGCTTCCGGCGGAGGTGGCGCCGGTCTTCGAGGCGCTCCGGTCCTGGCGCGGCGCGCAGGCGAAGGAGCACGGGGTGCCGGCGTACGTCATCTTCCAGAACACGACGCTGGCCGAGATCGCGCAGCAACAGCCCACGTCGCTGGCGCAGTTGGGCACGATCGGCGGGGTCGGCGAGAAGAAGCTGGCGACGTGGGGCGAGGGCGTCCTCGGTGTGCTGGCGGGCCTGAGAGGCGGGTCCTCCGCGCCCGCCCGGCCCGCCGGGGCGGGCCGGGACGACGCCCCCTGGCCCGACTATGTGGGCCAGGAGCCGCCGCCGGAGGACGAGCCGGTGCCGGAGGATGTCGACTGGTAGGAGGCGCTACTGGGCGGGGGACGGCACGATCCGGCCCGTGACCTCGCCCAGTTGGACCCTCGCGCCGTCCGGGCCGGGGGCCCAGGCGGAGAGGGTGACGACGTCGCCGTCCTCCAGGAAGCCGCGCTTGCCGTCGGGGAGGTCGAGTGGCTGCTGCCCGTTCCAGGTGATCTCGATCAGGGAGCCGCGCTCGTTGTCCTCGGTGCCGCTGATCGTGCCTGAGCCGTAGAGGTCGCCGGTGCGCAGGGAGGCGCCGTTGACCGTCATATGGGCGAGCATCTGGGCGCCCGTCCAGTACATGCCGGAGAAGGGGGGCTCGGAGATCACCTGGCCGTTGAGGGTGACCGTGATGCGCAGGTCGTAGCCGGCCGGGTCGGCGGCGGACTCGGGGCCGCTGTCGTCCAGGTACGGAAGGAGCGGCACCGTCCGCTCCGGCGGGCCCACGCGGGCCGCGTCCAGGGCCTCAAGCGGGGTGATCCACGCGGAGATCGACGTGGCGAACGACTTGCCGAGGTGCGGGCCGAGCGGCACCGTCTCCCAGTTCTGGATGTCGCGCGCCGACCAGTCGTTGAGGAGGCAGAGGCCGAAGACGTGGTCCCGGTAGGAGGAGAGCGGGACCGGGGTGCCCTGCCGCGACGGGACGCCGACCACGTAGCCGACCTCCGTCTCGATGTCGAGGCGGACGGACGGGCCGAAGACCGGGGCCGGGTCGGCGGGCGCCTTGCGCTGGCCCGAGGGGCGCACCACGTCGGTGCCGGAGACGACGACCGTGCCGGAGCGGCCGTGGTAACCCACCGGGAGGTGCTTCCAGTTGGGCTTCAGGGGCTCCTCGTCGGGGCGGAAGAGCCGGCCGAGGTTCGAGGCGTGGTTCTCGGAGGCGTAGAAGTCGACGTAGTCCGCGACCTCGAAGGGGAGGTGCAGCGTGACCGAGGACAGGGGGTGCAGGAAGGGGCGGACGACCTCGCGGTGCGCCGGGACCGTGACCCAGGCCGTCAGCGCGCGGCGCACGTCGGACCAGGTCGTACGGCCCGCCGCAAGGAGGGAGTTGAGGTTCGGGCGGGCCAGGACCGAGACGTACGGGGAGCCGAGGGCCGCGGCGGCGCCGCCCGCGTCCAGGACGTGGTCCCCTATCCGGACGCCCACCCGGCGCTCGGCACTCTCGGACGAGGCGGGGGAGAAGACTCCGTACGGAAGGTTGTGCGGGCCGAAGGGGTGGCCTTCGGGAAGGTCGAGTGGGTCGAGACGGTCGAGCGGGGTGTGCTCGGACGCGGACTCGGAGGTGGCTGCGCGTGCCATGCCTGCGGGCCTCACTTTCCATTCGGGTGCGCCACACGTTACGTGGGAGGTACCGGTTCGCGGCAGTGCCTAAAGAGTTCGTAATGTCCGAATGACCCGTTGATGGAGTGGTGGGTTCCGGCTTAGCGTCATTGTCCGGTGGGCACGGACGGGGCTGAACCCCGCATTCAAGGTCCGGGTCCAAGGGGGGACACGTGGGGGGACCCGTGGCCAGGAGCGCCGGGAGTGTCAGCAGTGCCGGAAGCATGCCGTTCGCCGTGGACCGTGATGTCCCGGGCCTGATCGTGAAGTTCGGCGACTACCCGCTGCACCACGGAGGGGTGGGCGCGATCCGCAGTCTGGGGCGCCTCGGCGTGCCGATGTACGCGATCACCGAGGACCGGTACACACCCGCGGCGGCGTCGCGCTATCTGCGCCGCGCGTTCCCGTGGCGGACGACGGGGACGGAGGAGCCGGAGCGGCTCGTCGACGGGCTGGTGCGCGTCGCCCGCCGGATCGGCCGTCCCGCGGTGCTGATCCCGACGGACGAGGAGGCCGCCGTCCTCATCGCCGAGCATCAGGGCCCGCTCGGCGCCGCGGGGCTGCTCTTCCCGCGCGTGGAGCGGGAGTTGCCGCGCCGTCTCGCCAGCAAACAAGGGCTGCACGAGTTGTGCGTGGAGCACGGTGTCCCCTCGCCGACGGCGTCCTTTCCCGAAAGCCCGGCGGACATCGAGGAGTTCGCGGCGAAGGCCCGGTTTCCGGTGGTGGCGAAGAACCGGGAGGCGTTCACGCGGCGCGCTCGGCCCGCCGTCAACGGGACCACGAGGATCGCGACCGCGGAGGGGCTGCGCAGGCTCGCCCTCGGCTGGGGCGCGAGGCCCGGCGTGATCCTCCAGGAGTACCTGCCGCGCGAGGAGGCCGAGGACTGGATCGTGCACGCGTACTTCGATCAGGACTCCACGCCGCTCGCCATGTTCACCGGCGTCAAGGTCCGCTCCTGGCCGCCGCACGCGGGCATGACGGCCAGCGCGTACGTGGTCGACAATCCGGAACTCGCGGACGTCGCCGCCCGTTTCATCAAACAGATCGGCTTCACGGGGATCATCGACCTCGACCTGCGCTTCGACCGGCGCGACGGACAGTACAAGCTGCTCGACTTCAATCCGCGGATGGGCGCCCAGTTCCGCCTCTTCGAGAACGAGGCGGGGATCGACGTCGTCCGCGCCATGCACCTCGCACTCACCGGCCGCACCGTTCCGGAGGGGGAACAGCGGGCGGGCCACCGCTACGTCGTGGAGAACATCGACCTGCCGGCCCTGCTGGCGTACCGGCGCAGCGGCTATACGACCCCGCACGCCCCGCCCCGAGCCAGCGGGACGGAGCTCGCGTGGTGGGCGGCCGACGATCCGCGGCCGTTCTTCACGATGCTCGCCCGGTTCGTACGGCCGGGGGCGAAGCATCTGTACCAGCTGTGGCGGAGCAACCGCCGCGGCAGCGCGGCCGGTTCGGGCGGCAGCGGCGGCAGCGGCGGCCGGACCCGGCCGGGGCAAGCGAAGTAGGAGACGCGACGTCGTCCTGGGGAGGGGCTTCGTGAATCATCCGGTAGCAGTCATAGGGGCGGGCCCCTACGGCCTGTCCACCGCGGCGCACCTGAGGGCGCGCGGGATACCCGTCAGGGTCTTCGGGGAACCCATGGTGAGCTGGCGCTCGCACATGCCCGAAGGCATGATCCTCAAGTCCGTGCCGTCCGCGTCGAACATCGACGCGCCCCAGCGCGGACACAAGCTGGCCGACTACTGCGACGTCGCCGGGATCAAGCGGCTCGTCACGGACGAGGACCTGATATCCGCCGAGACGTTCGTGGCGTACGGCGACTGGTTCCAGAAGAAGCTGGTGCCCGAGCTCGAGCGGGTGCGGGTCGTCTCCGTGGACCGGCGCGGGCGCGAGGCGTTCGAGCTGAAGCTGGACTCGGGCGAGCAGTTCACGGCGCGGGCGGTGGTCGTCGCCACCGGCCTGTCGGGCCTTGAACATGTGCCGGGGGAGTTCACCGCGGCCGTGCCGGACGGACCCGCCCCCACGGGCCCTGTCTCGCACAGCGCGCAGCACCACGACCTGTCCCGGTTCGCGGGCAAGGAGCTGATCGTCGTCGGCGCGGGTCAGTCCGCCCTGGAGACGGCGGCGCTCGCGGCGGAGGCGGGCGCGGGCGTGACGGTGGTCGCGCGCGGCAGGGGCCGGGTGCGCTTCGGGGCGCCGCCGTGGCAGCAGCCGAGGTTGCGCCCGCAGACCCCGTTCGGCAACGCGTGGTCGCTCTACGCGCTGACGTACTACCCGCACCCGTACCGTCATCTCCCGCCGCAGGCACGGCACTTCCTGGTCAGAAGGGTGCTCGGGCCGCTGGGCGCGTGGTGGCTGAAGGACCGCTTCGAGGGCAAGGTCGCGGTGCGCGACGTCGCGGGGATCGAGCGGGTGACGGTGTCCGGGGGCGCGCCCGTCCTCGGCGTGCGCACGCTCGGCGGCCGCGTCGACGACCTGTCCGCCGACCATGTCATCGCGGCGACGGGATACCGGGTCGACCTGGCGGCGATGCCGTTCCTGGGGGAGGGGCTGCGCACGCGGCTCGCCACCAGCCGGGGCACGCCGCGGCTCGGCGCCGGCTACGTCTCGTCCGTCCCCGGCCTGTACTTCACGGGCATGCTGGGCGGGTCCTCGTACGGTCCTGTCATGCGCTTCGTCTGCGGCACGGAGTTCGCCTCGCCGCGGCTCGCCCGGCATCTGGCGGCGGCGCACGGGTGACCGCATGGCCCAGGCAACTACCAGTGAGTTCAACCCGGTTGACCGACTGGGGAGGTAACCCGAACAGATGACATCACTCCGTCGTGACCGGCCATCCCTTGCCAGGGCGGCCGGTACTCGACGGGTCCCGGGCACGGCCGGTCCGTATTCTTCGGATCATGCCCGCACCCGCATATGCACTCATCGCCACTGACCTGGACGGCACGCTGCTGCGCGGCGACGACACGGTCTCCGACCGGACCCGCGACGCGCTGGCGGCTGCCGTCGCCGCGGGCGCCCGGCACATCGTGGTGACGGGGCGGCCCGCGCCCCGCGTGAAGCCGATCCTCGACGAGCTCGGCGGCAGCGGGCTCGCCGTGTGCGCGCAGGGCGCGCAGCTGTACGACGGCGTGCGGGACCGGCTGTTGTGGTCGCTGACGCTCGACCGGGAACTCGCCGAGCAGGCCATCGGGAAGATCGAGGCCGAGATCGGTCAGGTGTACGCGGCCGTCGACCAGGACGGGGTGGAGGGCCTCACGCTCATCGAGCCCGGCTACCTCATGCCGCACCC
The DNA here is from genome assembly GCF_042730865.1 of Streptomyces sp. NPDC059897. Lineage (NCBI taxonomy): Bacteria > Bacillati > Actinomycetota > Actinomycetes > Kitasatosporales > Streptomycetaceae > Streptomyces > Streptomyces sp. NPDC059897. Next base: position 162,822 of record NZ_JBHWKQ010000003.1, read on the forward strand.
GACGCTGCCCGCCGTACGGGTCCAGGGGCGCGCCGCGCTGTGGGAGCGGCCCATCAGCAAGGTGCTGCTGCGCCACCCGTCGCTGTCCGACGACGAGTTGGCCGCGGTGGCGAGAGCGGCGGTGGGGCCGCTCGCCACCGTCACGATGTCCGGGCCGGGGACGGTCGAGCTGCAGCCGCGCGGCGTGACCAAGGCGACCGGGCTCAGCCTCGCGGCGGAGCGGCTCGGGGCGGGCGCCGCCGACACGATCGCCTTCGGCGACATGCCGAACGACGTGCCGATGTTCGGCTGGGCGGGGCGCGGGGTGGCCGTGGCCAACGCGCACCCCGAGCTCAAGGCGGTCGCCGACGAGGTGACGTCGTCGAACGAGGAGGACGGGGTGGCGGAGGTGGTCGAGCGACTGCTCACCCACCGGGCCCTGGGAGCCAGTTCGTCCTAGCGCCGCGAGCCCCGCGGGGGCCGGGCTTCCCACCAGCGTGCGGAGACCGGCCCGGTCCGGCCGGGGGCCTACCCGGCCGTGCGCGGAATCCGCTTCTCCCACGTCCGGTGGAACACCACCTCGTCGCCGTCCCGGCACACCACCTCGCTCGACGTGAGGAACTCGGTCGCCGTGCAGGTGATCTCGGAGCGGGTCTCGACGCGGGCGTCCCAGCCCAGGTCAGGGCGGTGCAGGCGGATCGCCCAGTCGGAGCGGGTGCGCGCCGACAGCGGGTCGGCCTCGTCGATGACGTACGTCTCCAGCGCGTCCTCGGTGAACTCCAGGCCGTCCGGGTACAGGCGCGTGCCGCCGTAGCGAGGGTCGACCTCCAGGCGCCATTCGCCCTTGGCCACGTCCCGTACGACGAGGCGCTCGGGCCGCGGGCCCTCCAGGGTCTCCGGGTAGACGACGCCGAGCGGCTCCGACTGCTCCGGTTCGGCGAAGGAGATCTCCCCGCCGGCCGCGGGCCCCCGCACCGGAAGCTCCAGCGCGCTGCCCACCGGGTCGAGCGTGAACCCGGCCTCCGAGCCGGCCTGCGGCCAGATCCACGGCCAGTACGCGGACGAGACCGCGAGCCGGATGCGGTGGCCGGCCGGGAAGGCGTGGCCGATGCCGTTCAGCTCGAAGGTGACGTCCTCCGTGGTGTCCGGGGTCCACGGCACGTTCTCGGAACGGCCGTGCCGGGAGGACAGGTTGAGGACGCCGCGCGTCACGAGCGTCGAGGAGCCGTCGGGCGCCACGTCGCACAGCCGCGCCACGACCTGCCCGCGCTCCACCGGGCACGTGAGGCGCAGCGTCACGCGCGGTCTGCCGAGCACCCGCACCTCGTCGGGCACCTCGAACTCGAAGCACGCCGACTTCGCGTCCTCCTCGCGCTGGTCGGGCGGCAGGTCCGCGTCGTTCCCGAACGGGAAGAAGCGGCCCGCGTCGAGCCCCGTGTGCTGCGGGGAGCGCACGACCTGGGGCGCGCCCTGGAGCGCGTACGAGACCTTCTCGACGTTCGGGGACGGCCACGACGGGTCGCCGACCCAGCGGCCCGGCAGCTCCGGGTACACGGTCGCGGGCGGGTGCGAGTCGCTGATCCAGGAGCGCAGCTTTGGCTCGGCCATGACTCCGGTGTCCTCGCCCTTCAGCCAGTGGTCCCACCAGCGCAGCGTCTCCTGGAGGAAGCCGATGGCCGGGCCCGGCGGCAGGCCGCGGTCCGGGTACTGGTGCGACCAGGGGCCGATGATGCCGCGCATCTGCTCGGCCGGAAGGTGCTCGGCGAGCCGCAGGACCGTGTCCCGGTACGGGTCGTGCCAGCCGCCGACCGCGAGCACGCCCGCCTTGATCGCGGAGTAGTCCTCGCAGACGCTGCCGTGCCGCCAGTAGTCGTCGCGGGTCTGGTGGCCGAGCCATGTGTGGATGAACGGGTCGACGGCCTCCAGGCGCTCCGTCCACATGTCCTTCCAGCCGTCGCCCACGAACTGCGGGTCCGGCGGGCGCGACACGAACGCGAGCATCGTCGCCGCCCAGGCGTGCATGTCCACGGCGAGCACGGAGCCGCCCATGTAGTGCACGTCGTTGTCGTAGCGGTCGTCCGCCGAGCAGACCGTCACGATCGCCTTCAGCGGCTCGGGCGCCAGGGCCGCGATCTGCAGGGAGTTGAAGCCGCCCCAGGAGATGCCGAACATGCCGACCTTGCCGGACGACCAGGGCTGCGCGGCGAGCCAGTTCACGACCTCGACGCCGTCGGCCAGCTCCTGCGCGTCGTACTCGTCGCCGGGCATGCCCTCGGAGTTGCCGTGGCCGCGCACGTCCACGCGCACGGAGGCGTAGCCGTGGCCCGCGTACCAGGGGTGGCGCTGCCAGTCGCGGGGCGCGGTCCAGTCGGAGAGCCGGTAGGGGAGGTATTCGAGGAGCACCGGCACCGGTTCCTCGGTCACCGGGCGCCATACGCGGGCGAAGAGCGTCGTCCCGTCGGACAGGGGTACGCGGATGTCCTCACGGACCGTTCCGAAGGGGAACTCGGTCCTGATGGTGGGAGTCGTCGTCATGGGAGAACCTCAGTGAACGGGGTGCATGGTGCGGCGCAGCCAGGGCGCCAGGGCGATCACGCCGATACCGACCGCGACCGCGATGGCGCCGTTGACGCCGAAGTAGGCGGGGTTCGAGACCTCGCCGTAGAGCTTGACGACCTGCGCCTGGATCCCGTTCGCGAGTGCGAGCGAGAGGAACCACAGGGCCATGGTCTGGCTGGCGAAGGCCTGCGGGGCGAGCTTGGTCGTCGCGGACATGCCGGACGTCTCCACGAGGATGTCGCCGAGGCCGAGCAGCAGGTACGAGCCGACGATCCACCAGACCGCCATCTTGTACGTGTCGTCGCTGTGCCCGGACGTCGGCAGCACCATCAGGAGGAACGACAGTCCGCCCAGGACCACACCGAACGCGATCTTGTTGGAGGCGTGCGGCTGGCGCGGGCCCATCCGCGCCCAGACGGCGGCCACGACGGGCGCGAGCGCCACCTCGAAGGCGCCGAGCGCGGAGGCGTACCAGCCGGCCGGGAAGTCGAAGCCGAGGATGGTCGTCTCGGCGTTCGTCGAGGCCAGCAGGATCATCGTCGAGTACGCCTGGAACAGGATGAAGTTGAAGGCGACCGAGGCGATGAAGAGCACCAGGTAGGGCTTGAGCCGGCCGCGTTCCTCCGCGGTGACCCGGGGGCTCTTGAACATCACCACGAAGTACACGACCGGCGCGATCACCGAGATGTACGTGAGGAGGTCGACGAAGCGGCCCATGGTCAGCCACCCGGCCAGCGCCAGGGCGACCGCGACGGCGGCCACCACGACCGCGCCCACGATCATCAGCCGTACCGCCCTGCGCATCCCCTCGGGCGGCAGCGCGTACTCGGCGGCGTCGGTGCGCCCGGCCAGGTGGCGGCGCCCCGCGACGTACTGGATCAGGCCGAACGTCATGCCGATGGCGGCGGCCGAGAAGCCCCAGTGCCAGCCCTTGTGGTCGCCGAGCCAGCCGGTGATCAGCGGTCCGGCGAAGGCGCCGATGTTGATGCCCATGTAGTAGAGCGCGAAGCCGGCGTCGCGGCGCTCGTCGGCGGTCCGGTACAGCTTGCCGACCATCGAGGCGACATTCGGCTTGAGCAGGCCGGTACCGGCGCTGATCAGGCCGAGCCCGACCCACGTCATCGTGGGTGTCGGCACCGCCATCGAGTAATGTCCGCAGGCGATGAGGATGCCGCCCCACAGGACGGCGCGGTACGAGCCGAGGATCCGGTCGGCGAGCCAGCCGCCCGCGACCGAGACGAGGTAGACGAGCGTGCCGTACGCCGCCGAGACCGAGGCAGCGTTGCCGGGGTCCATGCCCATGCCGCCGTGCGCGACGGTGTCGGCGAAGTACAGGACGAGGATCGCCTGCATGCCGAGGAACGAGAAGCGTTCCCAGACCTCCAGGCCGGACAGTGTCAGCAGACCCCTCGGCTGGCCGAAGAAGGCCGTGTCGTCGCCGGGCGGCGGGGCGCTGTCCGTGTCGTGCTCGGTGTGGGACAAAGTGCGTACTCCAGGTCGTCTGTGCTGATCAAGAACATACCGGTGGTGTCGCGAAGCCGCCTGGTCCAGGGTGTTCGGGCGGGCGCCACCTGTGATCGAAACGCGACCGGATACGCTGACTTGAGTGATGGCAGCGACACATCGACAAACCGTGTCATCGACCGAATGATCGACCGAGTTCGCCATGTGAGCGTCGTGATCGTCAGCAGACAGGAGAACCTCTCGTGACCGTCGTCGGGACTTTCGGTCTGAGCGTGCGGGACCAGGCCCTCGAGGCTGATGTTCAGGCTGGTTTGGCGGCTGTCGAGGAGGGACTCCTCGAAGCCACCAAGAGCGAGGTTCCCTTCATCACGGAGGCCGCCCAGCACCTGGTGCGGGCCGGCGGCAAGCGGTTCAGGCCGCTGCTCGTGACCCTCGCGGCCCAGTTCGGCGACCCGTACGCGCCGGGCATCGTGCCCTCCGCCGTCGTCGTCGAGCTGACGCATCTCGCGACGCTCTACCACGACGACGTGATGGACGAGGCGGACGTGCGGCGCGGGGTGCCGAGCGCCAACCAGCGCTGGGGCAACTCGGTGGCCGTGCTCACCGGTGACTTCCTGTTCGCCCGTGCCTCGCACATCCTCGCCGACCTCGGCCCGGACGCGGTGCGCATCCAGGCGGAGGCGTTCGAGCGGCTCGTCACCGGCCAGATCCTGGAGACGGCGGGCCCGGCCGACGGCCGCGACCCCGTCGACCACTACCTGGACGTGCTCAGCGGCAAGACCGGCTCGCTCATCGCCGTGGCCTGCCGCTTCGGCGCGATGATGTCCGGCGCGGACGAGACGGTCGTCGACGTCCTCACCCAGTACGGGGAGCGGCTCGGCGTCGCCTTCCAGCTCGCCGACGACGTCCTCGACATCGCCTCCGACTCGCACGAGTCCGGGAAGACGCCCGGCACCGACCTGCGCGAGGGCATCGCCACGCTGCCGGTCCTGCGGCTGCGGGAGCGGGCCGAGCGGCTCGGGCTCGCCGAGGACAAGGAGCTGGTCGAGCTCCTGGACTCGGACCTCGGGGACGACGAGCGGCTCGCCGAGGCGGTGGCGCGGCTGCGGACGCATCCCGCGCTGGAGCAGGCGCGGCGGGACACGGTTCGGTTCGCGGAAGAGGCGAGGGCGGCGCTCGTTCCTTTGGTGGAGTGCGAGGCGAAGGCGGCGCTGGTGGAGCTGTGTGACGCGGTGGTGCATCGGGCGGGTTGACCGTCCGCCGGGTGTGTGACGCAGGTCACCTTTCCGGGGTGAGTGCCGCCCCCGGGCCCGGCCGTACCCACCCCCGAAGGCCGACGCAGGGGGCGTCGGCCGGTAGGGGGAAACTGAACATGGGCACATTGGGCACACGCATGCTCGCGGTCACGGCTGTCGTCGGCGTCGCCGCAGGGACCGGGCTCGCCGCGCCGCAGGCCTTCGCCGCGGAGCCGAAGGCCACCGGGACCGTCCTCGCCGCGAGCCTCAACGGCGCCAACGAGGTGACCAGCGGTGACACGGACGGCGCCGCCCTGGAGTTCGTACAGGTCAAGGGCGATCAGGTGTCCGTCGCCGTGAAGTGGCGGGGCGTCGGGAAGCCGACCGCCCTGCACCTGCACGAGGGCGCCAAGGGTACGAACGGCGGCGTACGGGTCGACTTCACCAAGGTGCTCGGCGGCGCGAAGGGCCACCGCGCCACCGGCTCCGTCACCGTCAAGGACGCCGCGCTCCTGCAGCGGCTCACCACGACCCCCGGAGCGTTCTACGCCAATCTGCACACGGCCGCCTTCCCCGACGGCGCGGTCCGCGGGCAGCTCCACCGGGTCACCGAACCGACCGACTTCGGCCGCGCCCTCGACAACTTCCAGGCGGCCGTCGTGCACGGCCGGCAGATCTACGAGTGCAAGGTCGACCCCGCCACCGGCAAGGCGGCCTTCGCGCAGCGCGATGTGAGCGCCGTGCTCGCGGGGCACATCCGGCACTCGTTCACCGCGCCCAACTCCGGTGTGCCGCAGTGGCTGGCACCCGACGGCAGCGCCGTGACCGGCGCGGTCGTCTCCCGCACGCCGAACGGCGCGGACAACATCGCCGAACTGGACCTCAAGGCCACCCAGTCGGGCAAGCCGCGCGGACTGCTCGCGGACACCGCCGAGATCCTGCGCCTCAACACCGTGGGCGGAGTGGCCCCTTCAGGCAGCTGTGACCCCGGGGCCATCGTGGGCGTGCCCTACAAGGCTGACTACGTGTTCGTGAACGGCTGAGCGCACCCGGTCCACGTACCGCGATCGGCGGTGTCGCCCCCTACGGGTCGGGGGTGGCACCGCCGTGGTGTGTCATCCCGTAGGTGTACGCGGAGTTGATCCCGGGGGCTGACGCTTCCTTGTGGCCGGTTTGGTCAGATTGGGTACACCACTCCAGACCAATCCGGGTGAGAATGGCGGCTCGGGGTGGACGCAGACTGGACGAGCGCACAGGACGGTAAGCCGCCGCCGATCACGGAGGTAGGGCAAGAAGATGGCACCGTACGCATCCGAAGACAGCGAGAGCGGTACGCGCCGCCGCAAGGCCGTGCGATACGCGGTCCCCGTCGCCGTGGTGGGGGTGGCCGCGGCGACCATCGGGCTCGTTCCGGCGCTCGCCAGCTCGGGCGACCCGGACCTTCCCGACATCACCGCACGTCAGCTCATCGAGAAGATCGCGAAGTCGGACACCCAGCAGCTGTCCGGCACCGTGAAGATCTCGACGGACCTGGGCCTGCCCTCGGTCGGCGGCGCCGGTGGCGGCGGACTCATGGGCGGCGGGGAGCAGGAGGGCGGCAAGTCCTCGGCCGACCCGCAGTCGAAGCTGACCGAGCTGGCCACCGGCTCGCACACGCTGCGCGTCGCGGCCGACGGCCCGGACCGGCAGAAGCTGTCGGTCCTCGACGACGCGTCCGAGTACAGCGTGATCCACAACGGCGACGACCTGTGGGCCTACGACAGCAAGTCGGACGAGGCGTACCACGCGCAGAGCGAGAAGGGCTCCGGCGACGACGCGAAGAAGGCCCCCAAGGGCGTTCCCGCCACGCCGAAGGAGCTCACGGACGAGATCCTCAAGGCCGGCGGCGACACCACGTCGTTCTCGGTCGACGGCACCTCGCAGGTCGCGGGCCGGGACGCGTACCGGCTGCAGATCAAGCCCAAGCAGGCGGGTTCGACGGTCGGCGCGATCACCGTGTCCGTGGACGCGAAGACCGGTACGCCGCTCAAGTTCAGCCTGACCCCGGCGGGCGGAGGCGCGGCCGTCGTCGACGCGGGCTTCACCAAGGTCGACTTCGCGAAGCCGGCCGCCTCCACCTTCGACTTCAAGCCGTCGAAGGGCACGAAGGTCACCGAGGCCGACGACCTGAAGAAGGCGCAGCGGCACGAGGGCGCCGCCAAGCACGAGAACCTCAAGCCCGAGGACCTGAAGGCCGACGACCTCAAGGCCGGCGGTCTCGACGACCTGAACGTCATCGGCAAGGGCTGGACCTCGGTCGCCGAGCTGAAGCTGCCGAAGGAGGCCGCGGGCCTGGCGGCGGGCAAGGGCTCGGCCGAGATGCCGCCCGACGCGCAGAAGTTCCTGAGCTCCCTGGGCGACCGGGTGAAGGGCGAGTTCGGCTCCGGCACCGTCTACTCGACCCGCCTCGTGAACGTACTGGTCACCGAGGACGGGAAGGCGTACGCGGGCGCGGTCACCAAGGACGCGCTGGTGAAGGCGGCGAACGCGGGCTGATCAAGCGGTGGTTCACGGTGAGGGGGTGGTGCGCACCACCCCCTCACCCGTATGCGTAGGAGGGGCATGGAGGAGCAGCCGGTGCAGCCGGTCATCGAGACGCGGGAGCTCAGTAAGCGGTACCGGGGCGGCCAGCTCGCCGTCGACGGGCTCAGTCTGAGCGTCCCGCGCGGCGCCGTCTTCGGCTTCCTCGGGCCGAACGGCTCCGGAAAGACCACCACCATCCGGATGCTGATGGGCCTGATCGAGCCGAGCTCGGGGTCCGCCCGGGTGCTCGGCCACTCCATGCCGCGCGCGGTGCGGACCGTGCTGCCGCACGTGGGCGCGCTGATCGAGGGGCCCGCCCTGTACGGCTTCCTCTCCGGCAGGGACAACCTGCTGCGCTACGACGCCGCCGATCCGACCGCCGACCCCCGCACCCGCAAGGAGCGGGTCGGGCAGGCGCTCGACCGGGTGGGTCTGACGGCCGCCGCAGGCAAGAAGGCCAAGGCGTACTCGCTCGGCATGAAGCAGCGGCTCGGCCTGGCATCCGCCCTGCTGACACCGCGTCGGCTGCTCGTCCTGGACGAGCCGACGAACGGACTCGACCCGCAGGGCATGCGCGAGATCAGAACCCTGGTCCGTGAACTGGCCTCCGACGGCACCACCGTCTTCCTCTCCTCGCACCTCCTCGACGAGATCGAACAGGTCTGCACGCACGCCGCGGTGATGGCGAAGGGCCGCCTCCTCACCCAGGGCCCGGTCGCCGAACTGGCCTCGGGGGTGCGCGGAAAGCTCGCCGTCACCACTCCGGACCCGGCCGACGCCGCCCGCGTCCTCAAGGAGCACGGGCTGACCGTCCTCGACACGGAGGACGAGCGGGTCACGACCGAACCACCGCCTCCCGACACGGACCTGGCGGATCTCAACACGGCACTGGTCACCGCGGGCGTGCGCGTGCGCGGCTTCGGCGTCGAGCGGGCCTCGCTGGAGGACGCGTTCGTCGCGCTGACGGGGGAGGGGTTCGATGTCGCGGGCTGAGACCGTGGAGGCGGCTGGGACGGTGGAGATGGCTGAGACGGCGGCGGCTCCCAGGCCGAACCCCCTGTGGACGCTCGGCCTGCTGCGCAGCGAGCTGACCGTGACCCTGCGCCGCTGGCGCACCCTCGCGCTGCTCGCGGTCCTCGCCGGGGTGCCGATCCTGATCGGCGTCGCCGTGAAGATCGAGACGGGCGGGGACGGGGCGGCCGACGGGGGCGGTGGCGGGGGCCCCGCGTTCATCGCGCAGATCACGAACAACGGCCTGTTCCTGGTGTTCACGGCGCTCGCCGCGACGCTCCCGTTCTTCCTGCCCATGTCGGTCGGCGTCGTCGCGGGCGACGCGGTGGCGGGCGAGGCGAACGCGGGGACGCTGCGCTATCTGCTGGTCGCCCCCGCGGGCCGGACCCGGCTGCTGCTGACCAAGTACGCGACCGTGCTCGCCTTCTGCCTGCTCGCGACGCTGGTGGTGGCGGTCTCCGCGCTGCTCACCGGGGCGCTGCTGTTCCCGCTGGGCGACGTGGTCACCATCTCCGGCACCCGGATCGGCTTCGGCGAAGGGCTGTGGCGGGCGTTCCTGATCGCGCTCGTCGTCGCCGCGTCCCTGGTCGGGATCGCCGCCGTCGGCCTGTTCATCTCGACGCTGACCGGCAGCGGCATCGCGGCGATGGCGACGACCGTGGGCCTGCTGATCACCGTCCAGATCCTCGACCAGATCCCGCAGCTGCACGCGATCCAGCCCTACCTGTTCTCCCACCAGTGGCTGTCCTTCGCCGACCTGATGCGAGCGCCGGTGTACTGGGACGACGTGATCGAGAACCTCGAACTTCAGGCCCTGTACGCGGCGGTGTTCGGCACCGCCGCGTGGGCGCGGTTCACGGCGAAGGACATCACCGCGTGAAGCCCGCCGGGGCCTCCGTCCGGTCCTCGGCCGCCGCGGCGACCCGGTCCGGGCGGTCGCCGCGGCGCGGGCGGGCGAGCAGGAAGCCGACGGGTGCGCTCACCAGGACCGAGGAGTAGAACGGCCAGAAGCTCCAGTCCAGGTCGGGGAAGACCGCGTACGGGTTCCCCGAGACCGAGGGAGAGAAGAACGTGGCGACCAGGATCGCCGCCGTGCTCCCGTAGACGCAGCGCTTCATGGCCGCCGTGGACATGGGGCGGTCGCTGCGCAGCGAGTGGATCACGAGCGGGAGCACCGACGAGGTCGTCACCGTGTAGGACAGGACCAGCCAGAACATCGGGCTGACGTCCGGAGTGAGCGCGGCGAGCAGAATGCTCACCCCGCCGACGACGCTCATGGTGAGGCGGGCGCGGCCCGCGCTGACGCTCGTCGTGCCGTCGGCCTTGAGTCCGTCCGGCTTGGCCACCGGGCCGCCGGCGCCGAGGTCGCGGACGACGGAGGCGGCCGTGGACAGCAGGAGGACGGAGGCGGCCGCGAGGACCGTCAGGAAGGTGGTGCAGAGCCCGAACAGCAGCCACTTGCCGAGCCCGTCCTCCGAGCCGTCCAGGGCGATGGCGAGGCGGGTGATGATGTTTCCGCCGAACTGCCCCTGGGACACGAGGTCCTTCTGGGGCACGAGGGCCGCCGCGCCGAAGCCGATGAGGGCCGCCATGGCGCACAGCGGGGCGATGACGGCGAAGCCCACGCCCGCGACGCGGCGGGCGGCGCGCGGATGCGGGGCGTCGGTGAAGCGCGCGATGAGGTACGGCATGAAAGCCGCGCCCGTCAGCACGCAGGAGCAGAAGGCGGCGAGGTCGATGAATCCGATGGGGCCGTTGCCGAAGAGCTGGCCCATCTCCAGGAAGCCGGCCGAGCCGGACCTGTGCTGGTCGGCGGCGTGCACGATCGCGCCGAAGTCCCCGCCGAACCTGATCACGACCAGGAGGCCGAGGATCGGCGCGATGAGCATCAGCCCGCCGATCTTGACGAGCTGCAGCACGGTCGCGCCCCGGGTGGCGCCGATCGCGGCGCAGGCGACGATCAGGGCGCCCATCAGCACGATGAGGATCTGCCGGGTCGCGAGGTCGTCGATGCCGACCATCCGGGCCGTGTCGCCGATGGGCTGCAACTGGGCGGTGATCAGCGGCACCGTCGCGGTGAGCAGGGCGACGCCGGCGGCGCGGCGGCCGGGCCCCGGGGGCAGATGACGGGTGACGGTCTCGCCGAACGACCGTCCGCCGATGCCCGCGAGGCGCTTCGCCAGCCACTGCCGCATCAGGAGCGGTGACAGCGCGGCGCACGTGGCCACGGCCACCCCGTCGCCGCCGGCCACGGCCACGACCCCGACGAGGAACATGACCGCGGCGGCGTTCGCGATGTCACCGGCGTAGGCGAACCCGATCAGGCGGGCCCCGAGCCGGTTCGTCTCGCTGACACGGAAGAACTCGTCGCCGACGCGGAGGTCGGGGCTTGCCCACATCGACAGGAACAGGCAGGCGCCGATGAAGAGCAGGAACAGCAGCAGGGAGACGGTGAGTCCGTCGTTGAGGGCCCCCATCAGGCACCTCCCCCGTGGTCCGGGCGCGGGCCGGTGCAGGCGCCCAGGAGGCATCCGTAGGTCAAGGCTCCTCCAGGAGCAGAACGAGTGGCGTCAGTCGCGGGCGGGACGCGACAACGGCATCGACCGCCCGGAGGGTCGAACACAGGTTACCGGCGGTTAGGAGGAGGCCTGAGATGCGAACGGAGGGGATTCAGCAAAGAGTTGGTGACCGCGTGCGAGTCGGGTCGGTCGGGTCAGTCGGGTCGGTCGGGTCAGTCGGGTCAGTCGGGTCGGTCGGGTCGGTCGGGTCGGTCGGGTCACTGGAGGCAGAACTCGTTGCCCTCGGGGTCGGCCATCACCAGCCACTCCCCGCCCTGTGACTTGACCTCGTCCAGGATGCTCGCGCCGAGGCCGGTGAGCCGCTCCGCCTCGGTCGCCCGCTGCCCGGACCCGGCGTGCACGTCGATGTGCAGCCGGTTCTTGCCGCTCTTCGCCTCGGGCACCCGCTGGAACAGGATGCGGCGGCCGAGCCCGGTGCCGGTGTCCGCGTCCACCGGGTCGTCCGGGTGGCGCACGGCGACCAGGTCGCGGAAGGACCGCCGGCCCCAGCGCGGCACGGTCTCCGCCTCGCTCACCGCGCCGAAGCCGAGGAGCCGCTCGATCAGCGCGGCGTTGTCCTCGATCTCATAGCCGAGCGTGGCCCCCCAGAACTCGGCCTGCGCGTGCGGGTCGGCGGCGTCCACGACGAGCTTCCAGTGCAGTGTCATGCACCAGTTATAGGCCGAACTTCGTCCGCAGGCGCGGAAGTTGGGGCAGGGCGCGCCGCCTCGGTGGCCGCGTCCGCCTCCGCCTCGGCCCGGGCGAGCCGGGCCCGGTTGACCCGCGCGGTGCGCAGCGCGTCCCAGGTCAGCAGGATCAGCGCCAGCCAGACCAGCGCGAACCCGGCCCACCGCTCCGGCGGCATCGCCTCGTGGAAGTACCAGATCCCCAGCAGGAACTGGAAGACGGGCGCCAGGTACTGCAGCAGTCCCAGGGTCGACAGCGGGACGCGGATCGCCGCCGCCCCGAAGCACACCAGCGGCACCGCCGTGATCAGCCCGGCCGAGGCGAGCAGCACGCCGTGCCCGGCGCCCTCCGCGCCGAACGTCGACCGGCCCTGCGCCCCGAGCCACAGCAGATAGGCGAGCGCGGGCAGGAACTGCACGGCCGTCTCGGCGGCGAGCGATTCGAGCCCGCTCAGGTTCACCTTCTTCTTCACGAGCCCGTACGTGCCGAACGAGAACGCGAGGACGAGCGAGATCCACGGCGGCTGCCCGTATCCGACGGCGAGCACGAGGACGGCGGCGAAGCCGGTGCCGACGGCCGCCCACTGCGCGGGCCGCAGCCGCTCCTTCAGGAGCAGCACGCCGAGCGCGATCGAGACGAGCGGGTTGATGAAGTAGCCGAGCGAGGCCTCGACGACATGGCCGGAGTTCACCGACCAGATGTAGACACCCCAGTTGACGGTGATCACGGCCGCGGCGACGGCGACGAGCCCGAGCCGCTTCGGCCGGCGCAGCAGCTCCTTCGCCCAGCCCCATCTCCGTACGAAGAGCAGGGCGACGCCCACGAAGGCCAGGGACCACACCATCCGGTGGGCCAGGATCTCCACCGACCCGGCGGGCTTGAGCAGCGGCCAGAACAGCGGGACGAGGCCCCACATCCCGTACGCCGCGAAACCGTTGAGGAGGCCGATGCGCCCCTCGTTCTTCCCCTGCCCCCGCAGCCCCGGCTCCGCCCCGGCCCTGTCCTGCATGACCCCTCCTCGTAACGCACGGCAGCCCGGCGGCGGCCACCACGAAGGTAGCGCCGCCGGGCCCCGTCCGTCATGCCCGTATCGCCATACGGTCCTGACGGCCTTGCCGGTGCGTGACGGGAGTGCTCAGCCCACGACGGTCCAGGTGTCGCCCCCGGCCAGCAGCGCGCCGAGCTCGCCCTTGCCGTCCCGCTCGATCGCGGCGTCGAGCTGGTCGCTCATCTGCACGTCGTAGACCGGGCGCTCGACGTCGCGCAGCACGCCGATGGGGGTGTGGTGCAGCGTGTCGGGGTCGGCGAGCCGGGAGAGCGCGAAGGCGGTGGTCGGGGACGCCGCGTGGGCGTCGTGGACCAGGATGTCCGCCTTGTTGTCCTCCGTGACCGGCACGATCCTCAGGTCGCCGGTGGCCGCGTCGCGCACGACGCCCTTCGAGGCGTCGGCCCCGAAGGTGATCGGCTGCCCGTGTTCGAGGCGGATGACCGCCTCCTCGGCCTGCTGCTTGTCCTTGAGGACCTCGAAGGCGCCGTCGTTGAAGATGTTGCAGTTCTGGTAGATCTCGACGAGCGCCGTGCCCTGGTGGTCGGCGGCCGCCCGGAGCACCGACGTGAGGTGCTTGCGGTCGGAGTCGACGGTGCGGGCCACGAAGGACGCCTCGGCGCCGATGGCGAGCGACACCGGGTTGAAGGGCGCGTCGAGTGAGCCCATCGGCGTCGACTTGGTGATCTTGCCGACCTCGGAGGTCGGCGAGTACTGGCCCTTGGTGAGCCCGTAGATCCGGTTGTTGAACAGCAGGATCTTGAGGTTCACATTGCGGCGCAGCGCGTGGATGAGGTGGTTGCCGCCGATGGACAGCGCGTCGCCGTCACCGGTCACGACCCACACGCTCAGGTCCCGGCGCGAGGAGGCGAGCCCGGTCGCGATGGCCGGGGCGCGGCCGTGGATGGAGTGCATCCCGTACGTGTTCATGTAGTACGGGAAGCGGGACGAGCAGCCGATCCCGGAGACGAAGACGATGTTCTCCTTCGCCAGGCCGAGCTCGGGCATGAAGCCCTGCACGGCGGCGAGGACCGCGTAGTCGCCGCAGCCGGGGCACCAGCGCACTTCCTGGTCGGACTTGAAGTCCTTCATGGACTGCTTGGCCTCGGCCTTGGGAACCAGCGACAGAAGCGTCTGATCGCCGTCCCCGGTCTCCCCGGCGGTCTCCTCCGCGGCCCGGCCGCCGGCCTCCCGGGACTCCCTGGTCTGCGTATCAGCCATCGATGGCCTCCTTGAGAGCGGTGGCGAGCTGCTCAGCCTTGAACGGCATTCCGTTGACCTGGTTGTAGCTGTGCGCGTCCACCAGATACTTCGCCCGTACGAGCGTGGCGAGCTGACCGAGGTTCATCTCGGGGATCACCACCTTGTCGTAACGCTTCAGGACCTCGCCCAGATTCCGGGGGAACGGGTTGAGGTGGCGCAGATGGGCCTGCGCGATGTGCTCACCGGCGGTGCGCAGGCGGCGCACCGCGGCCGTGATCGGTCCGTACGTCGAGCCCCAGCCGAGGACCAGCGTGCGGGCCTGACCGGTGGCGTCGTCGACCTCGATGTCGGGCACTTCGATGCCGTCGATCTTCGCCTGCCGGGTGCGGACCATGAAGTCGTGGTTGGCCGGGTCGTACGAGATGTTGCCCGTGCCGTCCTGCTTCTCGATGCCGCCGATGCGGTGTTCGAGGCCCGGCGTGCCGGGGATCGCCCAGGGGCGGGCGAGGGTCTGCGGGTCGCGCTTGTACGGCCAGAAGACCTCGGCGCCGTCCTCGGTGGCGTGGTTCGGGCCCGACGCGAACTGGACGCGCAGGTCCGGGAGTTCGTCGACCTCGGGGATGCGCCACGGCTCCGAGCCGTTGGCCAGGTAGCCGTCCGAGAGCAGCATCACCGGGGTGCGGTAGGTGACGGCGATCCGGGCCGCCTCGATCGCCGCGTCGAAGCAGTCGGCCGGGGTCTTCGGCGCGACGACCGGGACCGGCGCCTCGCCGTTGCGCCCGAACATGGCCTGGAGCAGGTCCGCCTGCTCGGTCTTGGTCGGCAGCCCGGTCGAGGGCCCGCCGCGCTGGATGTCGATGACGAGCAGCGGCAGTTCGAGGCTCACGGCGAGGCCGATGGTCTCGGACTTGAGCGCGACACCGGGCCCGGAGGTGGTGGTGACGCCCAGGCTGCCGCCGAAGGCCGCGCCGAGCGCGGCGCCGATCCCGGCGATCTCGTCCTCGGCCTGGAAGGTGCGCACACCGAAGTTCTTGTGCTTGCTCAGCTCGTGCAGGATGTCGCTCGCCGGCGTGATCGGGTACGAGCCCAGGTAGAGGGGGAGATCCGCCTGCTTCGATGCGGCGATCAGCCCGTAGGAGAGGGCCAGGTTCCCGGAGATGTTGCGGTAGGTGCCGGTCGGGAACGCGGTGGCGGCGGGGGCGACCTCGTAGGAGACCGCGAAGTCCTCGGTCGTCTCGCCGAAGTTCCAGCCCGCGTGGAACGCCGCGAGGTTCGCCTTCATGATCTCGGGCTTCTTGGCGAACTTGGCCTTGAGGAACTTCTCCGTGCCCTCGGTCGGCCGGTGGTACATCCACGACAGCAGGCCCAGCGCGAACATGTTCTTGGAGCGCCCCGCGTCCTTGCGCGAGAGCTCGAACTCCTTCAGCGCCTCCACGGTCAGCGTCGTCAGCGGCACGGGGTGCACGTGATACCCGTCGAGCGAGCCGTCCTCGAGGGGACTCTCGTCGTAGCCGACCTTCTGCATCGCCCGCTTGGTGAACTCGTCGGTGTTCACGATGACTTCGGCGCCGCGCGGCACGTCCCCGATGTTCGCCTTCAACGCCGCCGGGTTCATCGCCACCAGCACGTTCGGCGCGTCGCCCGGCGTGAGGATGTCGTGGTCGGCGAAGTGCAGCTGGAAGGAGGACACGCCCGGCAGTGTTCCCGCGGGGGCGCGGATCTCGGCCGGGAAGTTCGGCAGTGTGGAGAGGTCGTTGCCGAACGACGCGGTCTCGGAAGTGAAGCGGTCCCCGGTGAGCTGCATGCCGTCACCGGAGTCACCCGCGAACCGGATGATCACCCGGTCGACGCGCCGTACGTCCTTGCTCGATTGTCCCGCCGACCTGCGCTGCCCACCAACGACAGCGCTGTCGGTCCCGTCGGCCTGCTCGGTGGTGCTACTGACCTGGCTGGTCACTGAACTGGACCTCCCTCGAGGCGGCTGTGCGGGCACGGCCGTCCCACCGGCCATCCCAGGGCCCACCCTACGTCTGTAAGGGTCGCCTTCCTGAGGCGATTCGCATGGTGGACCGCCAAATGAGACGGCGGGTCGCCCCGATTTGTACGGTGATTCCCCTGTGTTTGTGGAGGACGCGCCCGGTCGGTCGATGGTTCTTCGGCGGTCTTCGGCGCCTGTGTTATCTGACAGGGTGTCAGGTAATCAGGAGTTCAGGTAGGTCAGTACGGCCAGTACGCGGCGGTGATCCCCGTCACTCTGGGAGAGCCCCAGCTTCAGGAAGATGTTGCTGACGTGCTTCTCGACCGCGCCGTCGCTCACCACGAGCTGCCGGGCGATCGCCGAGTTCGTACGCCCCTCCGCCATCAGCCCCAGCACCTCGCGCTCGCGCGGCGTGAGGTTCGCCAGCACGTCCTGCTTGCGGCTGCGCCCGAGCAGCTGCGCGACCACCTCGGGGTCGAGCGCCGTGCCGCCCTCGGCGACCCGCACCACCGCGTCCACGAACTCCCGCACCTCGGCGACCCGGTCCTTGAGCAGGTACCCGACGCCACGGCTCGACCCGGCGAGCAGTTCCGTCGCGTACTGCTCCTCCACGTACTGCGAGAGGACCAGCACCCCGAGCTCCGGGAACCGGGCCCGCAGCCGCACCGCCGCGCGCACGCCCTCGTCCGTGTGCGTGGGCGGCATCCGTACGTCCGCGACGACCACGTCCGGCAGCTGCTCCTGCGCCCCCAGCTCGATGATGGTCTTGACCAGCGCTTCCCCGTCGCCGACACCCGCGACGACCTCGTGCCCGCGGTCCGTGAGCAGCCGGGTCAGGCCCTCCCTGAGCAGCACTGAATCCTCGGCGATGACGACCCGCACCTTGTCCTCCACGTTCTTCGGCCCCCCAGCGCACGAACGCCCCGACACGGTGCGCGCCGGGATCGATCGATCCTGATGCCTTCAGCATCCCAGGATCGGGGGGTGGGGGTGGGCGGGTTCGGGGGGCGGGGTCTGGGGTGGGGTCGGAGGCGGGGCCTGGGGCGGGTCCGGAGGTGGGTCCTGGGAGCGGGGCCCGGGGGTGGGACCCGGGGGTGGGGCCCGGGGGTGGGGCCTGGGGGTGAGGTTGGTTTGCGCAGTGGTGCTACGGGCCCGTGCCCCCGCCCAATTTCCCACCCACCCGCCCCCTCCGGGGGCGTCGGCGTCGCGGGGCGCCGGGTGCCGCCCCGCCGTGGGCAGTCAGCCGTCCACCACGGTTCCCCACCCGTGACGCTGAGGGCCGCCCCGCCTGGGGCAATCCGCCATCCACCACGGCTCCCCACCCGTGACGGCAGGGTGCCGCCCCGCCTTGGGCAATCTGCCGCCTTGGGCGGCAGGGTGGGCAAGGCGGCCCCCGGTGCCGCGCAACGGCTGAGGGGGCCCCGGCCACGGGTAGGCCGCGGCGGTCCGGTGCCGCGGAACGGGGTGGGGCCCCGGCCACGGGTACGCCGGGGCAGGGCGGTGCCGCGCAACCACCCCCGGCTCACCCCCGCGTCACGCCCGCCGCCACGGCAACTCCGCCGTCACCCGCGTCGGCCCACCCGTCGGCGACTCGACCACCAGAATCCCGTCGACCGCATCGAGACGCCCGGCCAGCGCCGCCAACCCGGACCCGCCGGAGGCCACCGCTCCGCCGCCCCCGTTGTCGTACACCTGCACCATCAACCGGTCCTGCGACCGCCACACATCGACCTCCGCCCGCGTCGCCCCGCTGTGCTCGCTCACGTTCTGCAGGAGCTCGGAGACCGTGAAGTAGGCGATGCCCTCGATGGCGGGCGCCGGCCGCTCCGCCAGGTCGACCTCCACCTGCACCGGCACCGCGCACCGCGAGGCCACCGCCGACAGCGCCGCGTCGAGCCCCCGGTCGGTCAGCACCGCCGGATGGATCCCGCGCGCCAGGTCCCGCAGCTCCTGCAGCGCCGTCTTCACCTCGCCGTGCGCCTCGTCCACCATGCGCGCCGCCGTCGCCGGGTCCTCGCTCAGCTTCTCCTTGGCCACCCCGAGATCCATCGCCAGGTTGACCAGGCGGGCCTGCGCCCCGTCGTGCAGGTCGCGCTCGATGCGCCGCAGGTCGGCCGCCGCCGTGTCGGCCACGACGCCCCGGTCCGACTCCAGCTCCACCACACGCGACGCGAGCCGCGACGGGCCGAGCAGCCCCACCACCATCAGCCGGTCCACCGTCGTCAGCGCCCGGATCACCCACGGCGTGGCCAGCGTGACGAGCAGCCCGAGCCCCGCGGTCACCGCTATCTCGAACGGGTTGTCCAGGTACACGGCGTGCCCGGAGTCCCCGTACAGCTGAATGCCGTCCTGCCCCACGTACGTGGGGAACACCCAGCGCCACACCGGATACGTGAGCATCGTCCAGCCGGTCGCCCAGAAGCTCAGCCCCACGGCGAACCCGAACACCGCCCACGGCATGTGCAGCACCCCGTACAGCAGATGCCGCCACGAGACGCCGCTCTTGAGCGTCGCCCCGATCCACCCCATCGGCCCGCCCGTGCGCGGCCGCAGCGGCTCCGGCGTGCCGACCTCGACGCCGAGCAGGTGGCGCGCCCGCACCCGCTCGAGCGCCCCGAGCCCGCGTGCCCCGGCGAGCGCCGCCGCGAGCACCGGAACCCCGATGAACGTGATCAGCAGGCCCACACCGAGCGAGGTCATCGTCACGGCCCACACGAACCCGATGATGCTGAGCGGCAGGCTGAGCATCAGATACCCGAACTCCCGCCACGCCCGGCCCTCGATCGGCGCCCGCAGCCCGGCCGGCAGCCGGTTCAGTCCGCGCGGCGGACGCGGACCGCCGCCGCGACGGTCCTCTTCGTAGGAGTACGAGTACGAGTACGGGGACGGAGAGGAGGACGAGGACGGGGACGAGTACGCGTGCGTGTCACGTTCCTCGCCGTATCCGTACTGGTGCGTGGCCATCGGTGTCCGTCCGTTCTGCTCGGGTCTGCCGGGGGAGCTGTGGTGCTGCTTCAAGCCTCCTCGCGAGGCGGGTCCGCGACCATGTGGCGGGTCGGCGTCTTCGACCGGGGGTTTTCCCTACCTCTGCCGGATCGGCTCGGTCCGATCGCGCCACGGCAGTTCCGCCGTGACCGTGGTCGGGCCGCCCTCCGGGGAGATCACGACGAACAGGCCGTCCACCGCGCCCAGCCGGTCCGCGAGGCCCGCCATGCCGGTGCCCTTGTGGACGCTCGCGCCGCCCCGCCCGTCGTCGTACACCTGGATGAGCAGCCGGTCCTTCGAGCGCCACACGTCCACCGACGCCAACCGCGCGCCACTGTGCTTGCTCACGTTCTGGAGCAGCTCGGAGACCGTGAAGTACGCGATGCCCTCGATCGCCTCCGCGGGCCGGGCCGGCAGCTCGGTCGTCACCTTCACCGGCACCGTGCAGCGCGAGGCCACCGACGACAGGGCCGCGTCGAGCCCGCGGTCGGTGAGGACCGCCGGATGGATGCCGCGCGCCAGGTCCCGCAGTTCCTGCAGCGCGAGCTTGACCTCGCCGTGCGCCTCGTCGACCATCGCCGCCACCGCGTCGTCGGCCTGCCCCTCCAGGAGCTTCTCCTTCGCGAGACCGAGCCCCATGGCCAGATTGACCAGGCGGGCCTGCGCTCCGTCGTGCAGATCGCGCTCGATGCGCCGCAGGTCGGCGGCGGCCGTGTCGACGACGACGCCGCGGTCCGACTCCAGCTCCACGATCCGCCGCTCCAACTCGTCGGAGGGGGAGAGCAGCGCCCGCACCATCGCCCGGTCCGCGTTGCCGAGACCCCGCGCGATGAACGGCAGCACCGGCCACAGCACGAAAAGCCCGACCAGCGTGATCGCGAACGTCAGTACGGCCCACGGCAACCGGATCACCTCGTACAGCACCGTGCGCCAGCCCACCGGGTCCTTGAGCCCGGTCCACAGCCAGCCGAAGAAGCCGCCCGCGCGCTTGACCGGCAGCGGGCTCGGCTCCTCGATGCGCACGCCGAGCAGCGCCCGCGCCCGCCCGCGCTCCGCCTTGCCGAGCAGCCGCGCGCCCCGCAGCCCGCCCGCGATCAGCGGCAGCCCGATCACCGTGACCGTGAGCCCCGCGCCGAGCGCCACCATCGTGACGGCGTACACGAATCCGAAGATGGACAGCGGGAAGCTGCTCAGGAGATAGGCGATCTCCTTCCACGTGGCGCTGTCGTACCCGAGTCGCGGCGGGGGCAGCACCGGCTGGTCTTCGGAGGTGTCGAGTGGGTCGGTCATAGCGGCAAGAGTGCCCTGGCCCGGGGCGGGGCGCCATGAGGACGGCCGCCAACTTGAGCGGGGGTTAACCCCACCACGAGTCCCACCACGAGCCCCGCCACGAACCCGGCCTCGCCCAACCCCTCGGCCCCGGGCTGCTTACCGTCCCTTTAACAGGGCCTAGACTCCCGTGCGTACAGATCGTCGAACACAACGAACTCGCGAGGGGCGCAGGTACGTGACGGGATCGGACGGGACCGTCATCGCGGCGGACTACTTCCAGTCGTACTCGGTCGTCGGGCTGCTCGCCGTCGTCGGCGTGCTCTTCGTCGCCGTCGCCTTCGGCTCGGGCAAGTTGCTGCGCCCGGTGGTCCCCACCAGGGAAAAGTTCCTCACGTACGAATGCGGGGTCGACCCCGTCGGGGACGGCTGGGCGCACACCCAGGTCCGCTACTACGTGTACGCCTTCCTCTACGTGATCTTCGCGGTCGACTCGATCTTCCTCTTCCCCTGGGCCACGGTCTTCGCCGCGCCGGGATACGGCGCGACGACCCTCGTCGAGATGTTCATCTTCCTCGGCTTCCTCACCGTGGGCCTGCTGTACGCATACAAGAAGGGCGTCCTTACGTGGGCGTGAGTGACGTGGACGTGAGCGCTGTGACCCCCGCGGAGCAGGAGCCGACGCCGGAGCCGGTGTTCCTGCCCGAACCGAAGAAGCTGGGCGTGCTCTCGCGGCTCGCCCCCGAGCCGATGAAGGTGGTCCTCAACTGGGGCCGCCGCTACAGCCTGTGGGTCTTCAACTTCGGCCTCGCCTGCTGCGCCATCGAGTTCATCGCCGCGTCCATGGCGCGCCACGACTTCATCCGGCTCGGCGTCATCCCGTTCGCACCGGGCCCGCGCCAGGCCGACCTGATGGTCGTGTCCGGCACGGTGACCGACAAGATGGCCCCGGCGGTCAAGCGGCTCTACGAGCAGATGCCCGAGCCGAAGTACGTCATCTCGTTCGGCGCCTGCTCCAACTGCGGCGGCCCGTACTGGGATTCGTACTCGGTGACCAAGGGCGTCGACCAGATCATCCCCGTCGACGTCTACGTGCCCGGCTGCCCACCCCGTCCGGAGGCGCTGCTCCAGGGCATCCTCAAGCTCCAGGAGAAGATCGCCCGCGAGTCCCTCGGCGAGCGGTACGCCTCCGCCGACGCTGCGGCCGGCCGGCCCTCGGCGGCGGCGCTGAGCAGCGGCCTCGTCCAGCCGCCCGCGCCCTCCGGAGGTGCGCGATGAGCTGGCTCCCGGCACCCGTCGACGAGCTGTTCGGCGCGGAGGCGACGGTCGAGGAGGCGTACGACCTGCTGACCGTCGACGTCCCGGCCGCGCAGTGGATCCAGGCTCTGGAGACGGCCCGTACGACCCTGGGGTGCACGTACTTCGACTGGCTGAGCGCCGTCGACGAACCGGCCGACGGCTTCCGTGTGTGCGCGCACGTCGCGGCCGTCGCCCCCGGTTCCGTACGCCGTCTGCTGCTGCGCACGACCGTTCCGCACGCGGCCCCCGTGCTCGCGTCGGCGGTCGACGTGTACGCGGGCGCGGCCTGGCACGAGCGCGAGACGCACGAGATGTTCGGCGTCGACTTCACCGACCACCCGGGCCTCGACCCGCTGCTCCTGCCCGACGGCTTCGAAGGGCACCCGCTGCGCAAGGACTTCGTGCTCGCGGCCCGCGTCGCGAAGGCGTGGCCCGGCGCGAAGGAGCCGGGGGAGTCCGAGCACGGCGGCCCCAAGCGCCGCCAGATGCTGCCGCCCGGCGTCCCCGACCCGAACGAATGGGGCCCGCTGAAGGGGCAGTTGCCGCCCGCCCCGGCACGGCCGGCGCGTGGCGCGCGAGCGGCGGGCGCCGGTGCGGCGGGTGCGACGGGTGCCGCGGGGGAGCGGCCCGCGCGGCGCACCAGGTCCGTGAGCCAGGGCTCGGCGAGCCAGGCGGCCGCGCCTGCGGGCGAGGCCGAGCAGGCTCCGGAAGCGGCGCCGCGTCCGGTACGGCGTTCCCGCAGCGCCTCCCAGGGCTCGGCCTCGCAACAACGCGCCACGCCCACTGAACCCCAAGAGCCGACACCGGCACCGGCCCCGGCTCCGTCTCCTCGTTCGAGCGACGCACCTTGGCACCACGCCAAGCCCGCGTTCGACGAGGAACTCGAGGAACCGAAGAAGCCGGACACCACCCCGGACACCGCTCCGGAAGCCACCCCGGACGAGAACCCGACAGACACCAACGGAGGCAACGAGTGAACGACGCCCTCGACGTCGCCCTGCGCCTCGTCGTCGTCTTCGTCGCCTTCCTGGTGCTGCCCCTGATCGTCGGCCAGACCGAACACAAGGTCATGGCCCACATGCAGGGCCGCCTCGGCCCCATGTACGCGGGCGGATTCCACGGCTGGGCCCAACTGGTGGCCGACGGCGTCAAGTTCGCGCAGAAGGAGGACGTGGTCCCGGCCGACGCCGACCGCCGCGTCTTCCAACTCGCCCCCGCGGTCGCCCTCCTCCCGTACCTCCTCGTGCTGCTCGCCATCCCGGTCGGACCCGGCGACGGCGCGGTCGGCGCGGTCGTCGACGCGGGCATCTTCTTCGTCCTCGCGGTCATGGGCGTCGGCGTGCTCGGCTCGCTGATGGCGGGCTGGGCGAGCGCCAACAAGTTCTCCCTCCTGGGCGGCCTGCGCACGGCGGCCCAGCTCCTGGCGTACGAGCTCCCGATGCTGCTCGCCGCGGCCTCGGTCGCGATGGCCGCGGGAACGGTCTCCCTTCCCGGCATCCTCGACGCCTTCGAGTGGTGGTGGCTGCCCTGGCAGATCGTCGGCGCCCTCGTCTTCTTCGTGGCCGGCCTCGCCGAACTCCAGCGCCCTCCCTTCGACATGCCCGTCGCCGACTCCGAGATCATCTTCGGCGCGTACACCGAGTACACGGGCCTGCGCTTCGCCCTGTTCCTGCTCGCCGAGTACGCGGGCATCGTGGTGCTCTGCGGCCTGACCACGGTGCTGTTCCTCGGCGGCTGGCACGGCCCGTGGGGCGCGGACGGCCTCGGCTGGGTCTGGACCCTCCTCAAGACGGCGGTCCTCGCCTTCATCGTGATCTGGCTCCGCGTCACGTACCCCCGACTGCGCGAGGACCAGCTCCAGAAGCTCGCCTGGACCACCCTCGTGCCCCTCGCCCTCGCGCAGATCGCGCTCACCGGAATCGTGAAGGTGGCGATCAACTGATGCCTCCGATCCCTGGCAGCGGCCTGGCCAAGGGCCTCGCCGTCACCCTCCGCACCATGACGCGCAAGACCGTCACCGAGCAGTACCCCGAGGCCCAGCCCGAACTCCCGCCCCGCACCCGCGGCGTGATCGGTCTGTTCGAGGAGAACTGCACGGTCTGCATGCTGTGCGCCCGCGAGTGCCCCGACTGGTGCATCTACATCGACTCCCACAAGGAGACGGTGCCGCCCGCCGCACCCGGCGGCCGCGAGCGCAGCCGCAACGTCCTCGACCGTTTCGCCATCGACTTCTCCCTCTGCATGTACTGCGGTATCTGCATCGAGGTGTGCCCCTTCGACGCGCTGTTCTGGTCCCCGGAGTTCGAGTACGCCGAGACCGACATCCGCGAGCTCACCCACGAGCGCGACAAGCTCCGCGAGTGGATGTGGACGGTCCCGTCCCCACCCGCCCTCGACCCGGCCGCCGAGGACCCCAAGGAACTCGCGGCGGCCCGCAAGACCGCGGACAAGCTGGCAGCCGCTCAGGAACCCCCGAACCCCGCCCCGACCGAGACCGGAGAGGAGCCCACCGCATGACCCTCGCCGTACCGGCGGTCGTCGCCACGGCAGCGGCAGCCGACAGTCCCGGGTTCCTCTCCCCGTCGGGCGTCGAGATCGCCTTCGTGCTCGTGGGGCTGGTGACCTTCGCCGCCGCGATCGTCACCGTCACCACGAAGCAGCTCGTGCACGCCGCCCTGTGGCTGGTCGTCGCCCTCGGCGGCCTCGCCGTCGAGTACCTCCTGCTCACCGCCGAGTTCATCGCCTGGGTGCAGGTCCTCATCTACGTCGGTTCCGTCGTGGTCCTCCTCCTGTTCGGCCTGATGCTGACCCGCGCGCCCATCGGCCGCTCACCGGACGCGGACAGCCCCAACCGCTGGGCCGCCCTGACCGTGGCCGTCGCCTCCGCCGCCGCCCTGGTGTGGGTCGTCGTCGACGCGTTCCGCACGACCTGGATCGATCTCGACGAGGTCCAGGGCAGCACGGCCGTGACCGGCTCGATCCTCTTCAAGCACTGGGTCCTGCCGTTCGAGGCCCTCTCGGTCCTGCTGCTCGCCGCCCTGGTCGGCGCGATCGTCCTGTCCCGCAAGAAGAACGCCGAAGCCGCCCCGGCAGCCGACGCGCCCGGCAAGCCCGGCAAGCCCGGCGCGCCCGAAGGCGAGGGAACCCGCTGATGCACCTCGCCTACCCCGCCGTCCTCTCCTCCCTCCTCTTCTGCACGGGCCTGTACGGCGTACTGGCCCGCCGCAACGCGATCCTGGTCCTGATGTCGGTCGAGCTGATGCTCAACGCCGTCAACCTGAACCTCGTCGCCTTCGACGTCTGGCTGCGCGACACCCTCCACGCGGGCCAGGCCCTCACCCTGTTCACCATCGCCATCGCCGCCGCCGAGATCGGCATCGGCCTGGCGATCGTCCTGGCCGTCTACCGCAGCCGCGGCACGTCGGACATCGACAAGCTCCGCGACTCCGCCGAGCCCCACGACCCGGACGACGACCCGCACGACCCGTCCGAGACCCCGGCGGCAGCCACCGCCGGCACCACGGACGAGAAGGCCGAGGCCACCGCGTGACCACGACGAACCTCGCCGTCCTCGTCCCCCTCCTGCCGTTCCTCGGCGCCGTCGCGGGACTGCTCCTCGGCCGCACGGCCCCCGGCTTCGTCCGCCCGCTGGCCGTCCTGCCGACGCTGGCCGCGCTGGCCCTCGCCGCCGTCGTCGCCCTCGACCAGGGCGGCGGCACGGGCAATGGCACGGCCGCCCTCGACGCGCACACCCAGCTCGCCCCGACCGGCTCCGTGCCGATCGAACTCGCCCTGCACATCGACGGCTTCGCCGCCCTCGTCGCCGTCCTCGTCGGCCTGGTCGCGACCTGCGTGCAGATCTACTCGACGGGCTATCTGCGCGACGACCCGCGCTACCCCTCGTACGCCGCCCTCGTCTCGCTCTTCACCTCCGCGATGCTCCTGGTCGTCTACTCGGGCGACCTGATGGTCCTGCTGGTCGGCTGGGAAGTCATGGGCATCTGCTCGTACTTCCTCGTCGGCCACTACTGGGAGACCCCCGAGGCGCGGGCCGCCTCCCTCAAGGCGTTCCTGGTCACGAAGCTCGGCGACGTCCCCTTCCTCATCGGCCTGTTCGCGCTCGCCGTCGACACGGGCTCGTTCCGCATCACGACGATCCTGGGCAAGGTCACGAGCGACGCGGGCCTCGACCACCCGACCCTGATCGCCCTCCTGCTGCTGGCCGGAGTGGCGGGCAAGTCCGCGCAGTTCCCGCTGCACACCTGGCTGCCCGACGCGATGGCGGGCCCCACACCCGTCTCCGCGCTGATCCACGCCGCGACGATGGTCGCCGCGGGCGTCTACTTCGTCGCCCGCCTCCTCCCGGTCTTCGCCGCCTCGCAGGCGGCGCTGATCGTGCTCGCTGTCATGGCCGCCGTGACGATGCTCGGCTCGGCGCTCGCCGCGCTCGCCCAGGACGACATCAAGCGGGTCCTCGCGTACTCGACCGTCGGCCAGCTCGGCTACATGACCGGCGCCCTCGCCGTCGGAAACCGTGACGCCGCCGTCTTCCACCTCCTGTCGCACGGCGCCTTCAAGGCGCTGCTGTTCCTCGCGGCGGGCGTGATCATCCACGCCGCCGGCACCAACTCACTGGCCGCGATGTCCCGCATGAAGGACCTGCGCGACCGCGTGCCCGACGCCTTCTGGACGATGACCGTGGCGCTGCTCGCGCTCGCCGCGATCCCGCCGTTCAGCGGCTTCTTCTCCAAGGAGGCCGTCCTCGGTGCCGCCGAGCACACCGCCACCGGCCATGAGAACGGCGCCCTGACCGCACCGACCGCTTCCGGCTGGATCGTCCTCGTCGCGGGCCTGTTCGCGGCCCTCCTCACCGCCGCCTACGCGACCCGCCTGTGGCTCCTCGCGTTCAACGGCCGCGGCAGCGAGGCCCCGGACCACGGCAAGCAGCCGGTCACGATGAACGTCGTCCTGTGGGTCCTCGCGATCCCCTCCCTCGGCTTCGGACTGCTCGCGGGTGTGCTCCCCGACTGGTTCGACGGCCGCTCCCTCACCCCGACACTGACCACCTCCGTCCTCGGCACCGGCTTCGCGCTCGTCGGCGGCCTGGTCACCTACGCGGCCTGGCGGCACAGCACCGCGATGGCCGCCCGCCGCACCCCGATCGGCGCCGTCGCGATCGACACCGAGTCCGGGGACGCGGGCCTGGTCGAGGCCGAGGCCATCGCGACGCACGCCGCCGCGTACGGCGACATCGCGAGCGCCCCCGACCCGGCCGACCCGAGCCGTCTGCTGCTCGGCCCGCTGCACCGCCACGCGGCCGTCGGCTTCCACCTCGACGCCGTCTACGCGGCGCTCTTCGTCCGTCCCGTACAGGCCGGCGCCACGCTGGTCCGCTTCCTCGACCGCGCCGTCGTCGACACCTACGTACGCGGAGCGGCCGAGGCCCCCAAGGCGCTGGGCTGGGCCGTGCGCAGGGCCCAGACCGGCAACGTGCAGACCTACCTCAGCGCACTGCTCGCAGGCACCGTCGTCCTGGTGGTCGCCGTCGTCCTCGTCGCCACCGCCGGAGCGTGAGCAGCCGTGATCGATATCAGCGAATCCGTGATGCAGTTCCTTCTCGCATTGATCGTCGTCGGCCCGCTCATCGGCGCCGTCGCCGCTTTTCTCCCCGCCCCGCCCGGGCTGAAGGGGAAGTCGCCCGACCAGGCCGTGCTCCGCCACGGTGTGACCGTGACCGGCGTGATCCTCATCGCCGCGATCGTCCTCACGCTCGGCTTCGACCACGACCAGCCGTCGAGGATGCAGGCCACGACCGACATCAGCTGGATCCCCGCGCTCGACGTGCGTATCCACCTCGGCATCGACGGCATCTCCCTCCCCCTCCTGGTCCTGACCGCACTGCTCACGTTCCTGTGCGCGCTGTACTCCTACTTCCACATGCCGGCCGGGCCGTCCCCCAAGGCGTTCGTGGCCCTGATCCTCGTCCTGGAATCGGGCACGCTCGCGACCTTCGCCGTGCTTGACCTCCTCCTCTTCTTCCTCGCGTTCGAGATGGTCCTCATCCCGATGTACTTCCTCATCGCCCGCTGGGGCGGCGAGCAACGGACGCAGGCGGCCTGGAAGTTCATCCTGTTCACGCTGCTCGGCTCGGTCGTGATGCTGCTCGGCCTCCTCCTTATCGGCGTTAAGTCGGGCACGTTCGACATGATGGCACTCGCCACTGACAACGGCCGGGGTCTGACCACATCCGTGCAGGTCATCGCCGTTCTGGCGATCGGGATCGGGCTCGCGGTGAAGACCCCGATGTGGCCGCTGCACAGCTGGCTGCCCGATGCGCACACCGCCGCCCCGACCGTCGGCTCGGTCCTCCTCGCCGGTGTCCTGCTGAAGATGGGTACGTACGGGTTCGTCCGGATCCTGCTCCCCATCGCGCCCGACGGAATGCGGACCTTCGCGCCCTACCTCGCGGCCCTCGCCGTCATCGGCATCATCTACGGGTCCCTGGCCTGCCTGAACCTGGCCAAGCAGGGCGCGAGGGGCGACCTCAAGCGCCTCATCGCGTACTCCTCCGTCGGCCACATGGGCTTCGTGCTGCTCGGCATCGCGTCGATGAGCCCGACCGGCGTGAACGGCGCGCTGTTCGCCAACATCGCCCACGGCCTCATCACCGGCCTGCTCTTCTTCCTCGTCGGCGCCCTCAAGGACCGGGCCGGCACCAGCGACCTCGACGCCCTCGCCGAGCAGGGCGGCATGGCCCTGTACGGCAAGGCGCCGCGGCTCGGCGGCCTCCTCGCGTTCGCCGCCGTCGCCTCGCTCGGGCTGCCGGGGCTCGCCGGATTCTGGGGCGAAATGCTCGCCCTGTTCGGCGCGTTCAAGCCCGCTGACGGCCTCAGCCGCCCGGCGTTCCTCGTCTTCATGGCGATCGCGGCCTTCGGCACGCTGCTCACCGCCGCGTACATGCTGATCCTGGTCCGCCGCGTCTGCATGGGCCCCCGCCCGAAGGAAGCTCCGGCGGCCCCGGAGGCGCCCGTGCTCGCCGATGTGCGCGGCTACGAGTTCGCCACCTGGACCCCGCTCGTCGCCCTCACCGTGCTCGCGGGCCTGTGGCCGGCCGCCCTGCTCGGCCTCACGAACCCGGCCGTGCAGAAGCTCCTCGCAGGAGGCATCCAGTGATCGCCGTCGCCGCGCCCTCCGTGGCGTCCCTCGTCCAGTCCGTCGACTGGGTGGCCATCGCGCCGCCCACGATCGCGGCGGTCGTGGCCCTCGTCGTGCTGGTCGTCGACCTGTTCGTGGCGGAGCGCCGCAAGCCGCTCCTGGGCTGGATCTCCGTCGCGGGCCTGGCCGCCGCGGCGCTCGCGCTGCTGCCGCTCATCGGGGACGAGCGCTCCACGTTCTGCCTCAAGGGTGTGTCCTACGACGCCTGCAGCTACACGGCGGACCGCTTCACGCTCGTCATCCAGTTCCTGGTCCTGGCCGGCGCCCTGCTCACCGCGCTGCTCTCGATCAGCTCCCTGAAGGACGCCAAGAAGGCGAACAAGCCCCTTCCTGAAGGCGAGTTCTGGTTCCTCCTCCTGTCCTCGGCCGCGGGCGCCGCCCTGCTGCCCGCCTCCCGCGACCTCGCCACGCTCGTCGTCGCCCTGGAAGTCGCCTCACTGCCCGCCTTCGCCCTCGTGGGCCTCAAGCAGGGCGACAGGCGCTCCTCCGACGCGGCCCTGAAGTTCTTCCTCTCCTCGGTCACCGCGACCGCCGTCACCCTGCTCGGCGTGAGCTTCGTGTACGCGGCCACGGGCAGCATGCACCTCACCAGGGTCGCCACCGAGCTCACCCACGTGGACGGCCAGCTGCACACCCTGGCCCAGACCGGCGTCGCGCTCACCCTCGTGGGCTTCGCCTTCAAGACGGCCGCCGTGCCCTTCCACTTCTGGGTACCCGACACCTACGTAGGCGCGCCATTGCCGATCGCCGCCTACTTGTCGGTCATCGGCAAGGCCGTCGGCTTCTCCGGCCTCATCCTCGTGACCGTCGTCGCGTTCCCCTCGTACGCCGACGTGTGGGGACCGGCCCTCGCCGCGCTCGCCGCGCTGACCATGACCCTCGGGAACGTCGCGGCCCTGCGCCAGCAGGCCACGCGCGCGTACAGCGCCGTCCGCCTGCTCGCCTGGTCCTCGGTCGGCCAAGCCGGCTACCTCCTGGTGCCGATCGCCGCGGCCGCGTACTCCGACGACCCCCAGAAGTCGATCGGCTCCACCCTCGCGTACGCCCTCATGTACGCCGCGGTGAACCTCGGCGCCTTCGCCGTGGCCGCTCTGGTCGCCCGTACGAAGCCGCTGAACCGCATCAGCGACTACCGGGGCCTGTACGCCTCGCACCCGCTCGCCGCGCTCGCCCTGGGCTTCTTCCTGCTGTGCCTCGCGGGGCTGCCGCCGGGCATCATCGGCCTGTTCGCGAAGGTCACCGTCTTCTCGGCGGCGGTCGACGCCGGGATGGGCTGGCTCGCCGTCGTCATGGCAGTGAACGTCGTGATCGCGCTCTTCTACTACCTCCAGTGGACCGCGACCCTCTTCCGCGCCCCTGAAGGCGAACCGGCCGCCCACCGCGTCTCCAGGCCCCTCACGGCGGCGATCGTCCTCACCGCGGTCATCGCGGTGGCACTCTCCGGCGCACCCCAGATGGCCCTGCGTTTTGCCTCGACGGGCCTCTTCTAGGCACCCTCGTACGGCACCACACGTACGGGCCGCCCCACAGGCCCCACCTCAACGATCACACCCCCACATCAAGGAGACAGGCGTCGTGCTGAGCGGGTTCAAGGACTTCATCCTTCGCGGAAACATCATCACGATGGCCATCGGCCTCGCGGTCGGAACCGCGTTCACGGCTGTGGTCACCGCACTCAGCACCGCGTTCATCGCGCCGCTCATCGGTATCGCCACACGGTCGACCGGCGACTTCAGCGAGGCGCATTTCACGGTCGAGGGCACCGACTTCCCGTACGGCAAGTTCGTCAGCGCGATCATCGCCTTCCTGATCACCGCCGCGGTGCTCTACTTCTGCATCGTCGTCCCGATGATGAAGCTCCAGGCGCGCATGGACCGCGGCAAGCCCGTCGACATCAAGGCGGCCCTGCGCGACTGCCCGCGCTGCTACACCCAGATCCCCGGCATCGCCACCCGCTGCTCGCACTGCACGAGCGAGATCGAGGCGGACCCGGAGGCCCTGGAATTGGCGGGTCTGCCGCAGCAGCGCTGACCCGGACGGCCTACACACGCGCACGGGCCCGCCCCGGGCGGCCAAGGGAACTCGTCCTCCTCGTCTGGCGTTGACCAGTCAGGGAGGGTCCACTGGACGTGGAAACACGCACAGGCTCCAGACCCAGTGGAAGCAGCAGTCAAGCAAGCAGTGGGTTCCCCTGCCGCACCATCAGGAGGACGTACCGTGCACCGCCGGCACAACGGGTTGAAGACCGCCGTACTCCTCGGAGGCCTGTCCGCCCTCATCCTCGTCATCGGCAGCTTCTTCGGCCGCACGGGGCTCATCGTCGGGCTCGTCATCGCCCTGGGGACGAACGCGTACGCGTACTGGAACAGCGACAAGCTGGCCCTGCGCGCGATGCGGGCACGCCCGGTGAGCGAATTCGAGGCGCCGGCGCTGTACCGGATGGTGCGCGAGCTCTCCACGCAGGCGCGTCAGCCCATGCCGCGCCTGTACATCTCGCCCACGGAGGCGCCGAACGCGTTCGCGACGGGCCGCAACCCGCGCAACGCCGCGGTGTGCTGCACCGAGGGAATCCTGCGCATCCTGGACGAGCGCGAGCTGCGCGGCGTCATCGGGCACGAGCTGAGCCATGTCTACAACCGCGACATCCTGATCTCCTCGGTCGCCGGCGCCCTCGCCTCCGTGATCATGTTCCTGGTCAACTTCGCGTGGCTGATCCCGGTGGGCCGCTCGAACGACGACGACGGACCCGGCATCTTCGGAATGCTCCTGATCATGATCCTGGGACCGCTCGCGGCGTCCCTGATCCAGCTCGCCATCAGCCGGTCCCGCGAGTACGAGGCCGATTCCTCGGGTGCCCAGCTGACCGGTGACCCGCTGGCCCTGGCGAGCGCCCTGCGCAAGCTCGACGCGGGCACGAAGCAACTGCCGCTGCCGCCCGAGCCGCGCATCGAGACGGCGAGCCACATGATGATCGCCAACCCCTTCCGTCCCGGCCAGGGCATGTCGAAGATGTTCTCCACGCACCCGCCGATGGCGGAGCGCATTTCCCGGCTCGAGCAGATGGCAGGTCGCCAACAGTGAAGACAATCCTCAACGTCATCTGGCTGATCCTGAGCGGCTTCTGGCTGTTCCTCGGCTACGTTCTGGCCGGCGCCCTGCTGTGCATCACCATCATCGGGATCCCGTTCGGCATCGCCGCCTTCAGGATCGGCGTCTACGCCCTGTGGCCCTTCGGGAAGACGACCGTCGAGCGCAGGGACGCGGGCGCGCCCTCCTGCGTCGGCAACGTCCTGTGGCTGATCCTCGCGGGCTGGTGGCTCGCCCTGGCGCACATCGTCACGGGCCTCGCCCTGTGTGTGACGATCATCGGGATCCCGTTCGGCATCGCCAACTTCAAGATGATCCCGATCTCGCTGCTCCCGCTCGGCCGCGAGATCGTGCCCACGGACCAGCCGTTCGCCGCCCGCTAGGGACTGTCCGTCTTCAAGCCCGAGCCACGCGCGCGTAGCCGGACCGCGTAGGCGAGCGCCCCCAGGGCGACGACACCCGCCCCGGCCGTGACCGACGACAGGGGCAGCGAGCACGCCAGCGCCAGGCACCCCGCGACCCCGAGCGCCGGCAGCGCACGCGCGCGTACCGCTGAACTCAGCGTCCACGCCGAGGCGTTGGCGACCGCGTAGTACACCAGCACGCCGAACGACGAGAACCCGATCGCCCCGCGTACGTCGCCGAGGGCCGCCACGACGGCCACCACGGCCCCCACCGCGAGCTCGGCCCGCCGCGGCACCTGGAAGCGCGGGTGCACGGCCGCCAGGGCGCCCGGCAGATGCCGGTCCCGCGCCATCGCGAGCGTGGTCCGCGACACCCCCAGGATCAGCGCCAGCAGCGACCCGAGCGCCGCCACCGCGGCCCCCGCCCGCACCACCGGCACGAGGGCGTCGGCGCCCGCCGCGCGTACGGCGTCGGCCAGCGGGGCCGAGGCCCGCGCGAGCCCGTCCACACCCAGCACGGCGACGGCGGCGGCGCCCACGGCCGCGTACACGACCAGGGTGATCCCGAGCGCCACGGGGATCGCCCGCGGGACGGTCCGCGCCGGGTCCCGCACCTCCTCGCCGAGCGTCGCCACGCGCGCGTACCCGGCGAACGCGAAGAACAGCAGCCCGGCGCCGCTCAGCACGCCGCTCACGCCCTCGGAGGCCCCGGGAGCGAGCCGGGCACCCTCGGCGCTCCCCGAGCCCGCACACGCCACCACGACGGCCGCCAGGACGGCGAGCACGACCGCGACGGCGATCCGCGTCACCCAGGCCGACCTCTCCACCCCGAAGCAGTTCACGGCGGTCAGCGCCACCACAGCGGCGACCGCCACCGCATGCGCCTGCCCCGGCCACACGTACGTCCCCACGGTCAGCGCCATCGCCGCGCACGAGGCCGACTTGCCGACGACGAAAGCCCAGCCCGCCAGATACCCCCAGAAGGGCCCGAGCCGCTCCCGCCCGTACACGTACGTGCCGCCGGACACCGGATACACGGCCGCGAGCCGCGCCGACGACATCGCGTTGCAGTAGGCCACCACGGCCGCCACCGCGAGCGCGTACAGCACCCCCGTACCGGCCGCCCGCGCCGCGGGCCCGAGCGCCGCGAAGACGCCCGCCCCGATCATCGACCCGAGACCGACGACCACGGCGTCCCGCACACCAAGCGCCCTGCGAAGGGGCGTCCCCGACTGTGTCATGCGCCGCACACTAAAGGGCTCGTGCAACCACACCGTGCCTGCCTGTCGTCCTTCTGGGCAGCAGGGGGCCACGGCGGTGATGCACAAGGCGCCCGGCGAGAACGAGCAACAAGACGCCACAGCACGGCAGTAGGCGCCACAGCACTACAGAAGGGCAGAACACGGCATGGGCATCATCGGCTGGATCATCCTCGGACTGCTGGCCGGTGCCATCGCCAAGTTCCTGCTGCCCGGCCGGGATCCGGGCGGCCTGATCGGCACCACCCTCATCGGCGTCGCCGGTTCCTTCATCGGCGGCTGGATATCGTCCCGCTGGCTGGACCGCCCCATATCCACGGACTTCTACGACGGGGCCACCTGGGTCGCCGCGATCGGTGGCGCCCTCGTCCTCCTGATCGCCTACCGCATCTTCTTCGGCGACTCGCGCAGTCGCCGCTGAGCTGCAGCCGGCAGCAGGAAGGGGCGGCACCCGCCGGGTGCCGCCCCTTTCGCCTGCGTTTCGCTTGCGCGGTCCGGTCCTACCGGTAGTTCACGAACTGCAGCGCGAAGTCGAAGTCCTTGCCCTTGAGCAGCTGCTGGACGCTCTGCAGGTCGTCACGGCTCTTCGAGCTGACGCGCAGCTCGTCGCCCTGCACCTGCGCCTTGACGCCCTTGGGGCCCTCGTCGCGGATCGTCTTCGCGACCTTCTTGGCGTTCTCCTGGGAGATGCCCTCCTCGATGGAGGCGAAGATCTTGTACTCCTTGCCGGAGAGCTGCGGCTCGCCCGCGTCCAGCGACTTCAGCGAGATCCCGCGCTTGACCAGCTTGGTCTGGAAGATGTCGAGGATGGCCTTGACCCGCTCCTCGCCGTTGGCCTCCATCAGGATCTTCTCGCCGGACCAGGAGATGGATGCGCCCACGTTCTTGAAGTCGTAGCGCTGCGAGATCTCCTTGGCGGCCTGGTTGAGGGCGTTGTCGACCTCCTGCCGCTCGACCTTCGAGACGATGTCGAAACTGGAGTCGGCCATGTCCTGTGGCTCCTTGTATCGGGGGTGGATCGGGTACTGCTCGGCTTCCGACCGGGTTCCGCGCCGGGGAAGCCGCGCCGAGAGCAGCCTAGCCACCGTGCCGGGCCCGGCCGCCGATCAATCGGGTGGCGAAGCACCCCCGTGCATCAGGTATTGTTTACGTCGTTGCCAGCGAGCACCGCCGCAAAGCGGGGCCCGAGGCAGCGAACCCAAGGCGGTGTGCCCGAGCGGCCAAAGGGAGCAGACTGTAAATCTGCCGGCTCAGCCTTCCCAGGTTCGAATCCTGGCGCCGCCACACTTGGGAAAGACCCCTCCGAACTGCGGAAACGCAGGGCGGAGGGGTCTTCTTTTTGTTCGAACGGCGGTCTTCGGTGCGTGGACGAAGTGCGTGACGTGTCTCACCTCGCCTCAGAGGACCAGGACGGCCGCCCCCGCCCCCGGTGGGTCGTGTCGCGGGCAGCCGCACCGCATTGCCCGGACATGTGGCGATCCCTTGTAGCCCGCCCGTACGCCCTTGTGTGACGGATGGGGCGCCCATATGGTGAACCGCCTTGTGGGCTACGGGGCCCCGGTTCCGGCCCGGGAGCGGGCGGTGGGAGAGGCGGTCGTGGACGCCGCAGGCGCAGGCAGCCGCGGGTGACGGTACGCGGCAGTGCGGGGCGCGGCGGGGTGCGTCGCGGAGAGCAGCGGCAAGAAGAGGCGGGGCGGCATGCGCATTGGGCTGGTGACCATGCCCTGGCATCCGATCGACCTGCCCTCCCTCCAGGTGGGCCTGCTGCACCAGCTGCTCCGGGACGTCCGCCCGGCGGACCAGGTGCGTGAGTTCCACGGTTCGCTGCGCTGGGCGGAGCTGCTGCTCGAACGTTCGGGCGGCCGACTGAGCCCGAGTGACTACGAGGCGATCGGCAGCGACTCGATCTTCCATGGGATCGGCGACTGGGTGTTCTCCGGAGTCCTCTACGGCGACGAGGACTGGGGCGCCGCCCAGCTGCGCTCGTACGCCCGCGAACGCGGTGTGTCCGGCGGCACCCTGGACACGGCCTTCGAGATGCGCCGCCACGCCGCCGCGTACATCGAGCGCTGCGCGACCGAGGTCCTGGCGCACGATCCCGAACTCGTCGGGTTCACGAGCACGTTCATGCAGAACGTGCCGTCCCTCGCCCTCGCCCGGGAACTCAAGCGCCGACAACCGGAGTTGACCGTCGTCTTCGGCGGCAGTAACTGCGAGGGCCCCATGGGCCACGCCCTGCACCGCAACCACCCCTACGTGGACCATGTCGTGCGCGGCGAAGGGGAGTACGCCTTCCCGGCGCTGCTCGCCCACTTGGACGCGGGCACGCCCCCGGACGACGTTCCGGGGCTCTGCTGGTGGGACGGCGGCGTCTCGCGGGCCAACACCGCACCCCGCCGCACTGTGGCTCCGGCCCACATACCGTCGCCCGATTACGACCAGTGGCAGGCGGAGATCGAGGCGTCGTCGGTCCTCGAATACGTGTACCCCAAGCTGGTCGTCGAGGGGGCCCGCGGCTGCTGGTGGGGCGAGAAGCACCACTGCACCTTCTGCGGCCTCAACGGCAGCACCATGGCGTTTCGCGCCAAGCCCGGCGAGCGGCTGTGGGGCGAGGTCGAACGCCTCGTGCGCCGCCACCGCATCCTCGACATCGTCACCGTCGACAACATCATCGACATGGCGTACTTCAAGGACTTCCTGCCGCTCGCCGCCGACAGCGGCTGGGACCTGCGGATCCACTACGAAGTGAAGTCCAACCTCACCCGGGAGCAGATCGCCGCTCTCGCCGCCGCGGGCGCCGTGCTGATCCAGCCCGGCATCGAGAGCCTCAGCAACCGCGTCCTCGACCTGATGGACAAGGGCGTCACCGGTGCCCGCAACATCCGCACGCTGCGCGAGTTCGACAACCACGAGATCACCTGCTCCTGGAACTACCTCTACGGGTTCCCCGGCGAGACCGTGCGCGACTACGCGCGCGTGCTCGACCAGCTGCCCGCCCTCGTGCACCTCCAGCCGCCGAGCGGCGCCTTCCGTATCCAGCTGGAGCGCTTCAGCCCGCACTTCACCGACCCCGCCCTGGGCTTCGGCAAGCGGCGCCCCGCCGACATGTACCAGCACGTCTACGAGCTCCCGGAGCCCGAACTCGCCGATCTGGTCTACCTGTTCGACACCGAGGACGCCGGCATCGGCGGCGACACGGAGGACCGGCTGCTGCGGGCCGTGGCGCAATGGCGTGCGCAGCACGCCGGGTCGACCCTCGTCATGGAGCAGGCGGGCGAGGACGAGAACACGCTCCTCGTACGGGACCGCCGCGAAGGCTGGCCGCGCCGCACCTACTGGTTCAACGGCTGGGAGGCGGCCGCCCTGCGCATCCTGGAGGACGGCGGCAGCGAAGCCGCCCTGCAACGCAAACTCGCCGCCGCGGGCCATGACGTACCCGCCGAGGAGCTGGGGGAGTGGGTCGCCCAGGCCGTCATGTTCGGCCTCCTCTTCCGCGACTCCGGCAGCCACGTCTCCCTGCCCACCCGCACCGCACCGATCCGCGTCGAGACCGCCCCCTCGGCCCCCACCTCCCCGGCGGTCGCCGGATGACCACGCTGCCCGCCCTCGTCCCGCACCGCGTCATCGGCACCCGCGTCCGCGTGACCGAGCCGCTGCCCCTGCACGGCGGCGGCCGCACCACCACGCGCGCGGTGCAGTTCCTGCGCGAGTGCCAGGCCTCAGGGCTGCGCACCCACTGGGAGACGGCTGCCGTCCCACGTCATACGTATGACCTCCGCACCCTGCATCACCTCCCGCCCCCGGCCCAACACCCGGACGAACCAGTCGAGTTGACGAGATGGCGCGCCGCGCACGCCTACGGGATGCTCTACCACCGCCGCGGCCCGGGCTTCGTCACCGTCATGGACCGCCGGGAGCGCCCCGCCTCGGCGCGGTTCACGCTCGACCACCCCGACCTGCTCGCCGCCTTCGACGCGCTGAGCGACGCCACCGCGCTCGACGCGCTGGCCCCCGCCCACCAGGAGGCGGCCCGCCATCTGACGGAGGAAGGGCTCGCGCTGATCGTCGGCGGATGGGCGGTGGCGCTGCCTCCGCGCATGCGCCGCTGGCCCGTTCCGTGCATGGGGATCTGACGCCGTGTCGGAGCGCGAAAGTCGCCCTCGGGTTGCTTCCTGAGGGTGCCTCACCGTGTGTCCGCGACGATCACGACGCAGACTGAACCCATGCCGACGACATCCCGCCGCCGAAATTGCCCCGAATGCCGCCGCGACATCGCGGTCGTGGCGGGCCGCTTCGCCCGCCACGATCCTCCCGGCTCCCGCGCCGCGGGCGAGCTGGTCTCCTGCCCCGGCTCACGCCGCCCCGCCCAGCTCGGCGCCGTCCAGGACGCGCTCGACGGGTACGTGGTCCCGCACGTGCCGGGCCAGATGCCGTTGTTCTGACGCCGCTGTTCTGACGCCGCTGGTCTGAGGCGCCGACGCGGACAGGCCACCCGCCCGCGTCCCCGACTCAGTTCCCCGCGATCGACTTCACCGCGACCGTGACGGGCGTGGAGCCGGAGATCAGTTCCAGCGTCAGCCCCGCCGTGGCGGGCGTGTCCACCAGTTCCGCGAGGACGGCCGCCACGTCGTCGCGCGGCACGGGCCCTCGCCCGGTCGAGGCCTCCAGACGGACGAGCCCGTTGCCCGCGTCGTTCGTCAGCTGACCGGGCCGCAGGATCGTCCAGTCGAGGCCCGTACGGCGGCGTACGTCGTCGTCGGCCGCGCCCTTGGCCCGCAGATACACGTCGAAGACGTCGTCGCCCTGGTGCGCGGCGTCCGCGCCCATCGACGACACCACGACGTAGCGGCGCACCTTGGCCCGCTCCGCGGCCTCCGCGAACAGTACGGCGGCGTCCCGGTCCACGGTGTCCTTGCGGCCGGTGCCGCTGCCCGGCCCCGCGCCCGCCGCGAAGACGGCCGCGTCCGCACCCTGCAGATGCGCCGCGACCTCCTCCACGGACGCGGACTCCAGGTCGCACAGCACGGGTTCCGCACCGGCGGAGCGCAGGTCGTCGCCCTGCTCCGACCTGCGGATGATGCCCGCGACCTCGTCCCCGCGCGCGGAGAGCAGCCGCTCGAGCCGCAGCGCGATCTGACCATGACCTCCAGCGATGACAATGCGCATGCCTTCGACGGTACGCCCGGGGCGGACGGTTCACCGTGCAACCAAGCGTGCTCCGGCAGCGTCCACCCGTTCGATCCGGACACTCGTCCGGGCACTCGTCCGGGCGCTCAAGCGGGCCCGCCACCGCCGTACTTGGCCGCCCGCCCCTGGCGCGGCAGGTCGAGGGCGACCGCGGCGGCCGAGTCGCAGTACTCCCGCACCGCGCTGGTCCGCGCCACGACGCGCCCCCGGTGCACGACGATCCGGCTGTACGCGAGGGAGAGCGCCCCCGCGAGCCGGTCGCCCCGCACCGCGAGCAGCTCCGCCGGAAACCCCGCCTCCACACGCACCTCCGGCAGGCCGAGCGCCGCCCTGGCCGTCGAGCTCACCGCTTCGTAGGCGTCCTCCGGGCGCAGCCCGTAGCGCGACGCCAACAGATAGGCGGCCTCCAGCGGATCGCCGCGCCCCACGGGGTTCGACACGTCGCGCAGCGCCCCGCTGCCCGCCGCGACCGGCACCCCGGCCGCCCGCAGCAGCCGCACCGGCGCGACGCCCCGCTCGTCCACCCCCGCACACCCGCCCTGCGGCAGACACGTCACCGTCACCCCGGCGGCCGCGAGCCGGTCCACGGCGGGCCGTGCCGCTTCCTCCGGAAGCCGGGAGAGCCCGCCCAGCGGGCCGAGGGTGACGCCTGTACGCAGCCCTCCGACCGCCGCCGCGAGCCTCCCGAGCCGCGCCGGATCGGCCCCGTCCGTGTGCAGGTCGACCGGGCACCCGTGTTCGTCGGCGACCTCGAGCATCGCCTCTACGTAGCCCGTTGGATCGGGGTCCAGGTCGGGACAGCCGCCCACCGCGGAGGCGCCCATTTTGACGGCGTCGCGCAGCATGGCGAGCCCGTCGGCCCCGGCGAGCCCGGTCAGCAGCCGGGGCATCGCCACCGTCCGCAGATCCGCGAGCCCCACCAGCGAACGCCTCGCCTGGAGCACCGCCTCCATCGAACCGAGCCCCTCCATGTCGCCGATGCGCACATGGGTGCGCAGGGCGGTGGCCCCGTGGCCGAGCTGCAACAGGGTGCCCTCGGTGGCCCGTCGCTGGACGTCCTCCGGGTCGTACGGGACGGGGCCATCGGCGTCGGCCGACAGGGCCGTGTCGGCGTGCGCGTGCGGCTCCACGGGGGCCGGGAGCAGCAGGCAGCCGGTGAGGTCCAGGCGCGAGCCGTGCGCGGTGAGGCTGCCGGCCGTGCCGACCGCCTCGATGCGCCCGCCGTCCAGCCGTACGTCCACGACCCTGCCGTCGGTGAGCCGGGCGCCGCTCAGCAGCAGCCCGGAACCCTCGGGCACGCCGGGTGACGGTGGCTGCTGCGAGGGACTGTGGGGCATCGCGCTCCTGAGGGCTCGGCGAGGACGACGCGTATCGCGTCACAAGATCACGCAAGTGGGTCGAGCCTAGGACGGTCGCAGGGGCGCTTCGAGGACCGCCGAAATAGTCGTACTGGTGGGGTCCGAGGGGCTCGTGGGCCAGCCGTGGGAAGGCGCCGACGTTCCCGGTCGGCGGGGGCGCGAAACGGATTTGGGCGATCGGCGCGCAACCGTGTAATGTCTTCCTCGCTCGCCCCAATAGCTCAGTCGGTAGAGCGTCTCCATGGTAAGGAGAAGGTCTGCGGTTCGATTCCGCATTGGGGCTCTGGTGCAGACGTCGTTCGCGTCGCTTGCATCACAGCGGTGTAGCTCAGTCGGTAGAGCAAGCGGCTCATAATCGCTGTGTCACCGGTTCAAGTCCGGTCACCGCTACTGACAGTAGCCGATTGTGGGGTCGGTCCTTCGATCGGCTACTCTTCTATGTGTTAAACCTTTTGTCCCATCCGTTCGTCAAGGAGCACTCACGTGGCTGCCACCGACGTCCGCCCGAAGATCACGCTGGCCTGCGTGGAGTGCAAGGAGCGGAACTACATCACCAAGAAGAACCGGCGTAACAACCCGGACCGTCTTGAGATGAAGAAGCACTGCCCGCGTTGCAACGCGCACACCGCGCACCGCGAAACGCGATAAATCAGGCTCGTACACGAGGCCGTCCCCACTTCGGGGGCGGCCTCGTGTCGTTTTCGTAGACCAGGCAGTTCGAAGAACACTTCCAGGAGGTGCCGAGCCCATGGCGCTCGACCAGTCCTTCGTGGGGCGGACCTATCCGCCCACCGCCCCGTACGAGGTCGGCCGGGAGAAGATCCGTGAGTTCGCCGAGGCGGTGGGGGACGCGAACCCCGCCTACCTCGACCGTGCCGCCGCCGAGGAGCTCGGCCACCCCGATGTGATCGCGCCGCCGACCTTTGTGTTCGCCATCACGTTCAAGGCCGCGGGCGAGGTGATCCACGACCCCGAGCTGGGTCTGGACTACAGCCGCGTCGTGCACGGCGACCAGAAGTTCGCCTATACGCGCCCGGTGCGGGCCGGCGACCGGCTGACCGTGACCTCGACCATCGAGGGCATCAAGTCGCTCGCGGGCAACGACATCATCGACGTGCGGGGCGAGGTGCACGACGAGGCCGGTGAGCACGTCGTGACCGCCTGGACCAAGCTCGTCTCGCGCGCCGCTGAGGAGGCCTGATCGCCATGGCGACGACCATCAAGTACGCCGACGTCGAGGTCGGCACCGAGCTGCCCGCGCAGACCTTCCCTGTGACACGTGCCACGCTCGTGCAGTACGCGGGCGCCTCCGGGGACTTCAACCCGATCCACTGGAACGAGAAGTTCGCGGTCGAGGTCGGCCTGCCGGACGTGATCGCGCACGGCATGTTCACGATGGCCGAGGCGATCCGCGTGGTCACCGACTGGACCGGTGACCCGGCCGCGGTGGTCGAGTACGGCGTCCGCTTCACCAAGCCGGTCGTGGTTCCGAACGACGACAAGGGTGCCGAGGTCGAGGTCGTCGCCAAGGTCGCGGCCAAGCTCGACGACAACCGTGTCCGGGTCGACCTGATCGCGACGAGCGCCGGGCAGAAGGTGCTCGGGATGTCGCGGGCGGTCGTTCAGCTGGCCTGATCGCCGCCTGTGCGGCCGTGTGCCTACGTAGCTGTGTGTAAGGGGCGTCCTCCATGGGGGGCGCCCCTTACACATGCGTGCCGGTCCGCGCAGCACGGATGCCGATTCCCGAAGGGGTTGACGTAGGTAGTGATTGGCCACTAACTTGGCCGCATGGTCAGGATGAGTGCGGAGGAGCGGCGCGAGAGCGTCATCCGCGCGGCGATCACGGAGTTCGCCCGCGGCGGCTACAACGGCACGTCCACCGAGGCGATCGCCAAGCGGGTCGGTGTCTCGCAGCCGTATCTCTTCCGTCTCTTCCCGGGCAAGCGGGCCATCTTCCTCGCGGCCGCCCAGCGCTGCTGCCAGGACATCACCAAGGTCTTCCAGCGGGCGTCCGAGGGTGCCGAGGGGGAAGAGGCGGTGCAGTGCATGGGGGACGCGTACCAGGCGCTGATCGCCGAGGACCCCGAGAAGCTGCTCATGCAGATGCAGATCTACGTCGCCGTGGCCGCCGCCGAATCGGCCGGGGACCCGGAGTTCGGGGAGTCGCTGCGGGCCGCCTGGATGGAGATGTACGACGTGGCCAACCTGGCGATGGGGGCCGACATCGGCGAGACGACGCAGTTCCTCGCCTTCGGGATGCTGATCAACGTCCTGGTGTCCATGGGCTTCAAGCCGGACCACCGGGTCTGGGCCGGGTTCCACGAGGCGACGCAGCCTCGGGCGGCCGAGAAGGAGTGAGTCCGCGTGGTGCAAAGGGTATTTTTTTGCCCGCGCAAGTTAGTCATCAATAACTAACCAAGCGATCACTGGGGGAAGCAATGGCACGGACAGCAGCACCAGCGCAGCGCGGGGGAGCTCTCTGGGCCCTCCTCATCACCAGCGTCGCCGGATTCATGGCGGCCCTCGACAACCTCGTCGTCACCACGGCCCTGCCGTCCATCCGCCAGGACCTCGGCGGGGCGCTCGACGACCTGGAGTGGACGGTCAGCGCCTACACGCTCACCTTCGCCGTCCTGCTGATGTTCGGTGCGGCGCTCGGGGACCGCTTCGGACGCAGGCGGCTGTTCCAGGTCGGGCTCACGATCTTCACCGGGGCCTCCGCCGCCGCGGCCATGGCGCCCGGCATCGACTCGCTG
The DNA here is from genome assembly GCF_042730865.1 of Streptomyces sp. NPDC059897. Lineage (NCBI taxonomy): Bacteria > Bacillati > Actinomycetota > Actinomycetes > Kitasatosporales > Streptomycetaceae > Streptomyces > Streptomyces sp. NPDC059897. Next base: position 205,922 of record NZ_JBHWKQ010000003.1, read on the forward strand.
ATCGCCGCCCGCGCCGTGCAGGGCGTCGGCGCCGCGATCATGATGCCGCTCACCCTGACCCTGCTCACCGCGGCCGTCCCGGCGGCCAGGCGTGGCCTCGCGTACGGCATCTGGGGCGCGGTCAACGGGCTCGCGGTCGCGTCGGGGCCGCTCATCGGCGGCAGCCTCACCGAGCACGTCTCCTGGCACTGGATCTTCTGGCTGAACGTTCCGCTGGGCCTCGCCCTGCTGCCCCTCGTCCGGCTGCGCCTGAAGGAGTCGTACGGCGCGGGTGCCCGGCTCGACATCGTGGGCACGCTGCTCGCCAGCGGCGGTCTGTTCGGCATCGTGTACGGCCTGGTGCGGGCGCCCGTCGTCGGATGGACCGACACCCTCGTGCTGACCGGCCTGTTCGGGGGCACGGCGCTGCTCGTCGGGTTTGTGCGCCACGGGATCCGCAACGAGCACTCCATGCTGCCCATGCGGCTCTTCCGCTCCCGCGCCTTCGCCGGGATCAACGCCGCGAGCCTGCTGATGTTCCTCGGGATGTTCGGCTCGATCTTCCTGCTCAGCCAGTTCCTGCAGGGCGTGCTCGGCTACTCGCCGACGGAGGCGGGCCTGCGGATGCTGCCCTGGACCGGCATGCCGATGCTCGTCGCGCCGATCGCCGGGATCCTCTCGGACCGCATCGGCGGCCGGCCCGTCGTCGCGGCGGGGCTGTTCCTCCAGGCCGTCGGACTCGGCTGGTTCGCCGCCGTGGTCTCCGCCGACGTCTCGTACGCCGCCCAGCTGCCGGCCCTGATCGTCAGCGGCGTCGGCATGGCCCTCTACTTCGCCCCGGCCGCCAACCTGGTCATGTCCAGCGTCCTGCCGCAGGAGCAGGGCATCGCCTCCGGCGCCAACAACGCGCTGCGCGAGGTCGGCGGCGCGCTCGGCATCGCGGTCATGGCGTCCGTCTTCTCCGCTCAGGGCGGCTACGACTCCGCGCAGCACTTCGTGGACGGGATCGAGCCCGCGCTGTGGGTGGGCGCCGCGGTCGTGGCCGTAGCCGGTTTCGCCGCCCTTTTCATCCCACGGGCGGAGCGCACGAAGCCCGACACGCGGGATGCTGAGACCGCTCCGGTCCTGGAAAACGCCTGATCACTGGAGACCCATCCGGGAGGAACGCCATGCCGACCCTGCCCTGGACCACCCCGAACAAGCCGCCCGCGGGCGTGGAGGCCCATGTCTTCGCCTCCCGCTTCGAGACGCGCACGCTGTGGGGCGCCCTGAAGTTCTTCGCTCGTACGCCCACCATCTGGCGACAGGTGGGGCGGGCGTCGGGCGCCTACGGAGCGTCGCTCAAGGCGGCACCCTTGCGACGCACCTTCTGGACCCTGTCCGTCTGGGAGTCGCCCAAGGTGCTGCGGGACTTCGCGGTCACCGCGCCGCACGCGGGGATCTCCGCGAGGCTGCGGGGAGAGATGAAGGACTCGACCTTCCTCACCTGGAAGGCCTCGACGGACGAACTGCCGCTCGACTGGAAGGACGTCCTGTCGCGCTTCGAGTGAGCCCGGCCACGGCAGCGGCGGCCCCGTCCGAGCGGCGGGGCCGTTCTCGTACTCTTGAGCGCGTGCAGGAACTCCACGACGCCCCTCTCGCCCCCCTGACCACCTTCCGGCTCGGCGGGCCCGCCACCCGGCTGCTCACCGCGACCACCGACGCCGAGGTGATCGAAGCGGTGCGCGAGGCCGACGCCTCCGGTACGCCGCTGCTGATCATCGGCGGCGGCAGCAACCTCGTCATCGGCGACAAGGGCTTCGCGGGCACCGCCCTGCGGATCGCCACCAAGGGCTTCGAACTCGACGGTACGAAGCTGGAACTGGCGGCCGGCGAGGTCTGGACCGACGCTGTCGAGCGGACCGTCGAAGCCGGGCTCGCGGGCGTCGAGTGCCTCGCCGGAATCCCCGGCTCCGCGGGCGCGACGCCGATCCAGAACGTGGGGGCGTACGGCCAGGAGGTCTCCTCCACGATCACCGAGGTGGTCGCCTACGACCGCACGGCCGGCGAGACCGTCACGATTCCGAACGCCGAGTGCGCCTTCTCGTACCGGCACAGCCGCTTCAAGGCCGAACCCGACCGCTACGTAGTGCTGCGGGTGCGGTTCGAGCTGGAGGACGCGGGCGGCCTCAGCGCACCCCTGAAGTACCCGGAGACCGCGCGCGCCCTCGGCGTCGAGGCGGGCGAGCGGGTTTCGGCCGTCCTCGCGCGCGAGACCGTCCTGAAGCTGCGCGGCGGCAAGGGCATGGTGCTCGACCCGGAGGACCACGACACGTGGTCGGCGGGCTCGTTCTTCACCAATCCGATCCTCACGGACGCGGAGTTCGCCGCCTTCCACGCGCGCGTGGTCGAGCGTCTGGGGGCGGACGCGAAGGCCCCAGCGTTCCCCGCCGGGGAGGGCCTCACCAAGACCTCCGCGGCCTGGCTCATCGACAAGGCGGGCTTCACCAAGGGCTACGGGAGCGGCCCCGCCCGCATCTCCACCAAGCACACCCTCGCCCTGACCAACCGCGGCGAGGCCACCACGGAGGACCTGCTCGCGCTCGCCCGTGAGGTCGTCGCCGGGGTCAGGGACGTCTTCGGTGTGACGCTGGTCAACGAGCCGGTGACGGTCGGCGTCGGCCTCTGAGCCGACCGCGGCCCGCCACCGGTCAGTAGGCGACCCCGACGCCCTGCTTCACCGTCGCCGGGTCGTCCACCATCGCCAGCATCGCGTGCGCCACGTCCGCGCGCCCGGCGTAGCGCCCCGCGCGCGGGAAGCCGCCCACGACCGTGCGGTACGAACCGGTGACCGGCTTGTCCTGGAGGCGGGGCGGCCGCACCGACGTCCAGTCCGTCACGCTGCGCGCCAACTCGGCCTCCATGGCGGCCAGATCGACGTAGACGTCCTTCAGGACCGCGCCGACGATCTTGAGCATCAGCCGGTCGACCATCGGCGAGTCTGCGGGCTGCGGGCCCACCGGCGCCGCGCTGACCACGAGGAGCCGGCGCACGCCCTCGGCCTCCATGGCCTTCAGGACCGAACGCGTCAGCTCCGTGGCGATGCCCGCGTCCGCCTTTTTGCGCGCGCCGAGGCCCGACAGCACGGCGTCCCGGCCCGCGACCGCCGGACGCAGCGACTCGGGGTCCTTCAGGTCGGCACGCACCACCTCCAGGCGCTCGCCGGTCACCGTGAGCCGCGCGGGGTCGCGGACGACCGCCGTGACCTCGTGCCCGGCCGCCAGGGCCTGCTTGACGAGCTCCTGTCCGATCCCGCCCGTCGCACCGAAAACCGTGAGCTTCATGGCGTGCCTCCAGGTGTGCGCCTCGTGGTGGGTGAGTACTCACTCACCCCAGTTGACCCTTAGAGTGAGTGAGCACTCACCCCCGCGTCAAGCACTGTTGGAGCCTGCATGGATCAGAAGCCGGCCCGTGTCCGCATCGTCGACGCGGCCCACGAACTCATGCTGAGCATCGGTCTCGCCCGCACGACCACCAAGGAGATCGCCAAGGCGGCGGGCTGCTCCGAAGCGGCGCTCTACAAGTACTTCGGCAACAAGGAAGAGCTCTTCGTGACGGTGCTGGGCGAGCGCCTCCCGAAGCTGGGCTCCCTGCTCGGCAGGCTCCTCACGGAAGGCGCGCCCGACCGCACGGTCGAGCAGAACCTCACCGACATCGCCCGCGAAGCGGCCCTCTTCTACGAGCAGACGTTCCCGATGGCCGCGTCCCTGTACGCCGAACCCACGCTGAAGCGCCGCCACGAAGAGGTGATGCGCGAACTGGGCACAGGACCGCACAAGCCGATCCAGGGACTGGACGCCTACTTGCGGGCCGAACAGAAGGCCGGTCGCATCAGCGCCGAAGCCGACACGCACGCCGCCGCCTCGCTCCTGCTCGGCGCCTGCTCACAGCGCGCCTTCGCCTACGAGATGTCCCCGGACGGCAAACCGCCGCAGCCGGTGGACGAGTTCGCGGCCCACGTCACGCGCACCCTGCTGCGCGGGATCGCCTGAACTCTCCCGCCGGTCAGGCGGCCAGCCACTCCTCGATGCCGCTCAGGAGCTTCTCCTTGGTGTCGTACGGGGCCGCGGAGCCGCGTACCGACTGACGGGCCAGCTCGGCCAGTTCGGCGTCCGTGAAGCCGTGGTGGCGCCGCGCGATGTCGTACTGGGCGGCCAGCCGCGAGCCGAACAGGAGCGGGTCGTCGGCCCCCAGCGCCATCGGCACCCCGGCGTCGTACAGCGTGCGCAGCGGCACGTCCTCGGGCTTCTCGTAGACGCCCAGCGCGACGTTCGAGGCCGGGCACACCTCGCAGGTCACGCCCCCGTCCGCGAGGCGCTTGAGCAGTCGCGGGTCCTCGGCGGCCCGCACGCCGTGGCCGACCCGCGTGGCGTCCAGGTCGTCGAGGCAGTCGCGCACCGACGAGGGCCCGGTCAGCTCGCCCCCGTGCGGTGCCGACAGGAGGCCGCCTTCTCGTGCGATGTGGAAGGCCCGGTCGAAGTCCCGCGCCATGCCGCGCCGTTCGTCGTTGGAGAGTCCGAACCCGACGATGCCCCGGTCCGCGTACCGCACCGCGAGCCGCGCCAGCGTGCGGGCGTCCAGCGGGTGCTTCATGCGGTTCGCGGCGACCAGGACGCGCATCCCGAGCCCGGACTCGCGCGAGGCGCTGTCGACGGCGTCGAGGATGACCTCCAGGGCCGGGATGAGGCCGCCCAGCATCGGCGCGTACGACGTCGGGTCGACCTGGATCTCCAGCCAGCCGCCGCCGTCCGCGATGTCCTCCTCCGCGGCCTCCCGCACCAGACGCTGAATGTCCTCGGGCTCCCGCAGGCAGGAACGCGCCGCATCGTAGAGCCGCTGGAAGCGGAACCAGCCGCGCTCGTCCGTCGCCCGCAGCTTCGGCGGCTCGGCCCCGGTCAGCGCGTCCGGGAGCCGCACGCCGTACTTGTCGGCGAGTTCCAGCAGGGTCGTGGGCCGCATCGACCCGGTGAAGTGCAGATGCAGGTGGGCCTTGGGCAACTGACGTACATCACGTCCTACACGCTCCATCCCAAGATCCTGCCGTACGCACCTGTCGTACCGGTAGCGCCTTTCCACCTTCGGGGCCCTGCCCGAACGAACAAGCGGGGCGCCGCCGTAAAGTGGGGGGCCGCGCGCCGGGAAATGAGGAAGCGAAGGAGCGCGCCCCGGCGGGC